>DASUJJ010000072.1:0-4031 GCA_036279335.1 Dyella sp. | reverse complement strand
AATCGATGGCGATCAACCGGGTGGAGGGCGGCGCGGTGATCCTCGCCGGCTCGGGCATGTGCAACGGCGGGCGCGTGCGCCACCATCTGAAGCACAATCTGTGGCGCGAGCGTTGCAGCGTGGTGTTCGTCGGCTATGCCGCCCACGGCACGCTGGCGCGCCGCATCGTGGATGGCGCCGAGAGCGTGCGCATTTTCAACGAGGAGATCCGCGTGCGGGCGCAGATCTGGACCATCAACGGCTTCTCCGCGCACGCCGACCAGGCTGCCCTGCTGCATTGGCTGGGCCAGTCTCCGCGGCGCAAGGTGCTGCTGGTGCACGGCGACTGCGAGGTGGGCATGCGCGCGATGGGCGAGCAGCTGGACCAGCTGGGCATCCCCAGCCGGATGCCGGGGATGCACGAGCCGATCGTGCTGGATTGATTACCCGGTGAGCCGGAGGCGCCCCAGCCTCAGGCGGGGTCCGGTTCCAGCACGCTCAGCGGACCGTTGCGCAGCCAGTTGCCCGCCGCGGCGGCGTTCATCGGATAGCCGACCAGATAGCCCTGCAGCACGTCGCAGCCCAGCGCCTTGAGCAGGTGCGCCTGTTCGGGCGTCTCCACGCCCTCGGCCACCACATCCATCTGCAGCTGATGGCCGACCGCGATCACGGTGCGGGCGATCGCCACGCTGTCCTCGTCATCGGGCAGATCCAGCACGAAGGACTTGTCGATCTTCAGCCGGTCCACCTTGAACTGGCGCAGATAGGACAGGCTGGAGTAACCGGTGCCGAAATCGTCGAACGCCAGCCGCACGCCGCACGCCGACAGCCGGTGGATGGATTGCAGCGCGCGATCGATGTTGTCCATCAGCGAGCTTTCGGTGACCTCCAGCTCCAACTGGCCCGGTGCCAGCGCGTAGTGCGCCAGCGTCTGGGTAACCCGTTCGGCGAAGTCCGGCCGCTGCACCTGCTGCGCGGCCACGTTCACCGCCATCACCAGACCCTCGGCGAGGCCGTCATCCAGCCACTCGCGCATCTGCGCACAGGCGCGATCGAGCACCCACTGGCCCAGCTCGGGCATCAGCCCCATGCCTTCGGCCACCGCGATGAAGCGGTCGGGCATCACCAGTCCCAGCTCGGGGCTGTGCCAGCGAAGCAGCGCCTCGAAGCCGAGCATGCGGCCGTTGGCGGCGCAAACCTGCGGCTGGTAATCCAGATGCAATTCACCGCCGAGCAGCGCCCCGCGCAGGCGCGCACCAAGCATGCGGCGATCCTCCACGCGCAGCATGTCGTCCTGCGAATACGCGCATACCAGGTCGCGTCCCTGGTGCTTGGCGCTGGTCATGGAGGCTTCGGCGCGCACCAGCAGGTCGGCCAGGCTATCCACCCGCTCGGGATAGCTGGCGACGCCGATGCTCATGGTCACCAGGACCTCGCCGGTGGCAATGTCGATGGGCATGGCCGCGCGCTGGCGCAGTTCCTCGGCCAGCAGCAGCGCATCGTCGAGCGCCATGTCCGGCAGGGCAATCACGAACTCGTCGCCGGTGAAGCGCGCCACGCGACCGCGTTCGCCCACCAGCTCGCGCATCCGCGCCGCCAGCACCGCCACCACCTGATCGCCCACTTCGTGGCCCATGGTTTCGTTGATCGCGTGAAAGCGATCGACGTCGGCATAGATGAGCGTCAGCGGGGCCTCGGGGCGATGCAGCGCCCGCTCCTCCAGCATCGCCTCGATCACCGGGTAGCGCGCCAGGCCGGTTTCCGTGTCGTGGGTGGCCGCATACGCCAGCCGCGCTTCTGTATCGCGCTGTGCCGTGACGTCCATCTGCACGCCGATGTAGTGCGTCACCTCGCCCTGCGCGTCGCTCACCGGCGAAATGTAGAGCTGGTTCCAGAACAGCGTGCCGTCCTTGCGCACGTTGCGTAGCAAGGTGCTGCATTCCTGCCGATTGGCAAGTGCCTGGCGGATCACCGCTCGTTCCGCACTATTGTCTTCACCGCCCTGCAGGAAGCGGCAGTTGCGGCCGATCACTTCAGCGGCGCTGTATCCGCTCATGCGCTCGAATGCGCGGTTGACGAAGATGATCGGTTGCTCGCCCTGACGCGCGTCGGCAATCACCACGCCGTTGCCGGTGCAATGGATGGCGCGGTCCAGCAGGTGCAGCTGGGCATCGGCACGCACGCGCTCACTGACATCCTGGATATGGGCGAGCACGGCCCTCGTGCCGCGGTAGTCCATGGCGTGGAAGATGCCCTCGACGTGACGGTGCGCATGGCCGTCGCGGCGATACTCCCAGGCGCTGGGCTCGCCGTTGGTCAGCTGGCCGGACCCGAGCTGCGCGAGAAACCGGTCGCTCTCGTGCGCCGCGAGCAACGCATCAAACGGCTGCCCGACCAGCTCTGGCAGCAGGCTGGCATAGTCGGCCTGTGCTGCCGCGTTGACGGTGAGGATCACGCGGCTGTCGGCATCGAACACCACCAGTGGCACCGGGCCCTCGTCGAACAACAGGCGATGGCAGGTTTCGCTCTCGCGCAGCACCTCGACGAAGCGGGTGTGGTCGACCGCGTAACGGATGCTGCGCGCCAGCCGTTCGGGGTCGATCAGCCCCTTGACCAGGTAATCGCTGGCACCGGCTTCCATCGCGGCCATGTCCACCGACTGGTTGCCACGGCCGGTGAGCACGATGAAGGCCCGGGTCAGGCCCTCGCGGTTCACCGCCTCGATCAGGTCCAACCCGCTGGCCGGGCCGAGCAGGTAATCGACCAGGTAGACATCGTGCGCGCCCCGCCGCAGCTCGCTGAGCCCCTCTTCGGGCGTGGCGCACCATTCGAACGTATAGCCGCCCTCGCTGACATCCCGCAGCATGTCGCGGATCAGGATGAAGTCGTCCTCGTCGTCGTCGACGACCAGCACGCGCAGGGGCTTTTGGGTCATGACTGACCCCGGTGGGTGGCGGACGGCAGTCGCGCGATATCCATCCAGTAGCGCTCCAGCGAACGCAGCACCGCGGTCAATTCGTCGAAGCGGCGCGGCTTGGTGACATAGGAGTTGGCACCCAGCTGGTAGCTCACGCGGATGTCCAGCTCGGCATTGGATGTGGTCAGGATGATCACCGGCAGGTGCCGCAGCCGCTCGTGCTCACGGATGGCGCGCAGCGCTTCGCGCCCGTCCATGCGCGGCATGTTGAGGTCCAGCAGCACCAGATCCGGCAGCCCCAGGTTGGCGTCGGCATCGCGCCGCGCCAGCCGCTCCATCAGTTCGACGCCATCGGTGACGAAGTCCAGGCTCACCACCACCCCGCTGTCGGCGAAGGCGTCGGCGAGCAGGACGCGGTCGTCCGCGTCGTCCTCGGCCACCAGGATCGTCAACGATCCATGCATTTGCGTCATATCCCTGCTCCCGACGAATCCGAGCTCACCAAAGGCGCATCATCCGCCATCCGCGTGAGCGTGGGCGCCGCCTGTACCGGCAGCGTCACGATGAAACTGGCGCCCTCGCCGCTGCGGCTTTCAGCGTGGATCGATCCCCCGTGCCGCTCAACGATACGCCGGACGATGGCCAATCCGATACCTGTACCGGCATAGACATTCCGGGGGTGCAGGCGCTGGAACGGGGCAAAGATGCGCTCGGCGTAGGCCGGATCGAAGCCGATGCCGTTGTCCTGCACGCGGATTTCCCAGCGGTCGGGGGCCAGGTCATGCTCACCCAGCGGACGGGCTGCGACCAGGATATGACAGGGCCGGTCGGCCGCGCGGAACTTCAGCGCATTGGCCAGCAGGTTCTGCAGCAGCTGGCGCATCTGCGAGGCGTCGGCATGGATGGTCGGCAGCGGTTCGACCTCCACCGTCGCCGCGGCCTCCTGCACGCGCGCATCCAGGTCATCCAGCACGGTGGCCAGTTCGGCGGAGAGGTCGACCGCCGCCGGCATGCTGGTGCGCGTACCCACCCGCGAATAGGCCAGCAGGTCGTCGATCAAGGTCTGCATGCGCGAGGCGGCGTCACCCATGCGCTGCAGGTAGTCGCGCGCCGATTCGTCCAGCTTGTCGGCGAG
>DASUJJ010000071.1:0-14481 GCA_036279335.1 Dyella sp. | reverse complement strand
TCAGATCTTGTGAACAGCCAGCTGCTGGACCAGCTGCGATACCGAGCTGTCCATCAGGTGGATCAGCGGCTGCGGCCAGATGCCCAGCGCCAGCACGGCGGCGGCGAAGGCAACCAGCACGAACGTCTCGCGCCCGTTGATCTCCTTCATTTCCGCCACGTGGCTGTTGGTGATGTCGCCCCACAGCACCCGCTTGACCATCCACAGCGTGTAGGCCGCGCCGATGATCAGGGTGAAGGCGGCGAACAGCGCAATCCACGGGTTGGCCGAGAAGCTGGCCAGCACCACCATGAACTCGCCGACGAAACCGCTGGTGCCGGGCAGACCGGAGTTGGCCATGGCAAACAGCACGTAGAAAAACCCAAACCAGGGCATCACGTTGATGACGCCGCCGTAGTCCTTGATCTGGCGCGTGTGCAGGCGGTCGTACAGCACGCCGATGCACGAGAACATCGCGCCGGAGACGAAGCCGTGCGAGATCATCTGCACCATCGCGCCCTGCATGCCGAGCTTGGCGGCGTCAATGTTGTTGGCGTCGCGCACCAGCATGAAGGCGATGAAGATGCCCAGCGTCACGAAGCCCATGTGGGCCACCGACGAGTAGGCCACCAGCTTCTTCATGTCGTCCTGCACCAGCGCGACGTAGCCGATGTAGACCACCGCAATCAGGCTCAGCACGATGACCAGCGGCGCGAAGTGCGCGGCCGCATCGGGCGTGATCGGCAGCGAGAAGCGCAGGAAGCCGTATCCGCCGATCTTCAGCATCACCGCCGCCAGCACCACCGAGCCGCCGGTCGGCGCCTCCACGTGGGCGTCCGGAAGCCAGGTGTGCACCGGCACCATCGGCACCTTCACCGCGAACGCGAGCAGGAACGCGAAGAACAGCCAGCTCTGCTCCTTCATCGTCAGCGGCAGCGCCGCCAGCGCGTGCAGGTCGAACGTGCCGGCCTTCAGGTACAGGTAGATCAGGCCGATCAGCATGAAGATCGAGCCGAGGAAGGTGTAGATGAAGAACTTCAGCGTGGCGTAGACGCGCCGCGGGCCACCCCAGATACCGATGAGGATGAACATCGGGATCAGCATGGCCTCGAAGAACACGTAGAACAGCAGCGCGTCGGTGGCGCAGAACACGCCGATCATCAGGCCCTCGAGTACCAGCATGGCCGCCATGTACTGGTGCGGCTTGTCCTGGATCACCTCCCACGCGCCCACGATTACCAGGATGCTGACAAAGGTGGTGAGCAGGATCAGCGCGACCGAGATGCCGTCCACAGCCAGACCGTAGTGCACGCCCAGCGAGGCGATCCACAGGTGATCCTCGCCCAGCTGCATCGCCGCGTCGGCGGGGTTGTACTGGGGCAGCAGGAACAGGCTGACCACGAAGGTGAGAATGGCGACCAGCAGGGCGAGCCAGCGGGCCAGGCCCGGACGACCGGAACCAGCCAGCAGCACCGGGATGGCGCCGACGACAGGAAGCCAGATCAGCAGGCTGAGCAAGTGATTGAACATGGAGCTGGGTTCCCTTTATTGCCCGACCAGCCAGAACCCGCCAAGCAGCAGGATGAGGCCAAGAATCATCGCGAAGGCGTAGTGGTAGAGGTAACCGGACTGCAGGCGGCGCGCGCTTGCCGCGATGCGCTGCACCAGGCCGGCCGAGCCGTTGACCATCACGCCGTCGATCACCGCCGCGTCGCCCGCCTTCCAGAACAGGCGGCCGAGCTTCACGCCACCGCGGGCGAAGATGGCGAAGTACACGTCATCCACCCAGTACTTGCGGTCGAGCACGGTCCACAGCGGCTTGAGCGCGCCCTTGATCCGTCCGGCCAGCGCCGGGTTGAACAGGTAGATGTAGGTCTGGATGAGGAACGCCGCCAGCACCAGCACGAACGGCAGCTGGGTGAATCCGTGCAGCGCCATCGCCAGCGCGCCATGGAATTCGCCGGCCAGTTCGCCCAGCACGTTGTTCGCCTCTTCCACGTGGATCGCCTGGCCGAACCAGTCGCCGAACAGCATCGGCCCCACCGTGAAGAAACCCACCAGCAGCGACGGAATCGCCAGCAGCACCAGCGGCAACGTCACCACCCACGGCGACTCCTTCGGAGCATGCTCAAGCACACCCGGCTCGTGATGGCCGTGGTCGTCATGATGGTCGTCGTGGTGCGCGTCGTCATGGCCGTGCCCGTGGTGGGCGGCGACCGTGAAGCGCTCCTTGCCGTGGAACGTGAGATACATCTGGCGGAAGGTGTACAGCGCAGTGACGAAGGCGCCCGCCATGACGCAGAAGAACGCGTAGCTCGAACCCCAGCGGTGCGACTCGCCCACCGCCTCGATGATCGCGTCCTTCGAGTAGAAGCCGGCAAAGAACGGCACGCCGCACAGCGCCAGCGAACCGATCCACATGGTGATCCAGGTGATCGGCATGTACTTGCGCAGGCCGCCCATGTAGCGCATGTCCTGCTCGTGATGCATGGCGATGATCACCGAGCCGGCGCCCAGGAACAGCAGCGCCTTGAAGAACGCGTGGGTCATCAGATGGAACACGGCGCCCGAGTAGGCCGACACGCCCAGCGCCACCGTCATGTAACCGAGCTGCGACAGCGTGGAATACGCCACCACCCGCTTGATGTCGTTCTGCACGATGCCGATCAGGCCGGTGAACAGCGCGCCCGTGGCGCCGATCACCATCACGAAGCTCAGCGCCGAGCTGGACAGCTCGAAGATGGGTGACATGCGCGCCACCATGAAGATACCCGCGGTCACCATGGTCGCCGCGTGGATCAGCGCCGAGATCGGGGTCGGGCCTTCCATCGAGTCCGGCAGCCACACGTGCAGCGGCACCTGGGCCGACTTGCCCATCGCGCCAATGAACAGCAGCACGCAGATCACCGTGGACGCGTCCCACGCGTGGTTCTGGGTAATCTGCAGCGTGCGGCCGATCAGCGACGGCGCGCTGGCGAACGCGGTGGCGTAGTCCATGGTGCCGAGGAAATACAGCACCGCGGCGATGCCCAGCAGGAACCCGAAGTCACCCACGCGGTTGACCAGGAACGCCTTGAGGTTGGCGAAGATCGCGGTCGGCCGCTTGTACCAGAAGCCGATCAGCAGGTACGACACCAGGCCTACCGCCTCCCAGCCGAAGAACAGCTGCATGAAGTTGTTGCTCATCACGAGCATCAACATCGAGAAGGTGAACAGCGAGATGTAGCTGAAGAAGCGCTGGTAGCCCGGATCACCTTCCATGTAGCCGATGGTGTAGACGTGCACCAGCAGCGACACGAAGGTCACCACCACCATCATCATCGCGGTCAGGCGGTCAACCAGGAAGCCCACGCTGGCGCTGAACTTGCCGATCTCGAACCAGGTGTAGAGGTTGTGGTTGTAGACCGGGGCGCCGCCCGCGGTGATCTGGTACAACACGTAGAACGAGAGTCCGCAGGCCACCAGCAGGCCCAGAATGGTCACGCTGTGCGCGCCGACCCGGCCGATGAACTTGCCGAAGAAACCGGCCAGCAGGCAGCCGACCAGCGGCGCCAGCGGGATGGTGAGAAGGATTGCCGTCGAGAGTTCCATCCAGTCAACCCTTCATGCTGTCGATTTCGGCGACGTTGATCGTGCTGCGATTGCGGAACAGCAGCACAAGGATCGCCAGGCCGATCGCGGATTCCGCCGCAGCCACGGTGAGAATGAAGAACACGAACACCTGGCCGGAGACATCGCCCAGGAAGCGCGAAAACGCCACGAAGTTCATGTTCACCGCAAGCAGCATCAGCTCGATCGCCATCAGCAGCACGATCACGTTCTTGCGGTTGATGAACAGGCCGGCGACGGAGATGCAGAACAGCACCGCCCCGAGCACGATGTAGTGCGAAAGCGTGAGCATTACTTGGTCTCCTCGGCCGCCGGCTGGTCGTAGGACAGATCTGGCGCCATCTTGATCAGGCGAACGCGATCGCTCGCCTGCACCGCCACCTGCTGGCTGGCAGTCTGGTAACGCGCGCCGGCGCGGTGGCGCAGGGTAAGCGCGACCGCAGCCACCACGCCCACCGTAAGGATCAGCGCCGCGATCTCGAACGGCAGCAGGTAGTCGGTGTACAGCGCATGGCCGAGCCACGCGGTGTTGGACAGACCCGCCGCCGTGGCCGGATTCTCGCCCAGCACGGTGGCGTGCATGGCGCGCACGCCGATCAGCGCCAGCATCTCGCCCAGCATCACCAGCGCCACCAGCAGGCCCACCGGCAGGAACTTGACGAAGCCCTCGCGCATTTTCTCCTGGTCGATGTCGAGCATCATCACCACGAACAGGAACAGCACCATCACGGCACCGACGTAGACCACGATCAGCGCGATGGCGAGGAACTCGGCCTCGGCCAGCAGCCAGATGCAGGCCGCGCTGAAGAAGGTCAGCACCAGCGCGAGCACGGCGTGCACCGAGTTGCGCAGGGTGATCACCGCCAGCGCCGCGGCCACCGTGACGGCAGCAAAGGCGTAGAAACAGACGAGCTGGAACAACTGTGGATTGATCATGAGTGTCCCCTGCCCTCAGCGGTAAGCCGCGTCTTGCGCGCGGGCGGCGGCGATATCGGCCTCGAAGCGGTCGCCGATGGCGAGCAGCTGCGGCTTGGTCACCACGTTCTCGCCGCGCTGCTCGAAGTGGTACTCGTGGATCGAGGTCTCGACGATCGAATCCACCGGGCAGCTCTCCTCGCAGAAGCCGCAGAAAATGCACTTGAACAGGTCGATGTCATAGCGCGTGGTGCGGCGCTGGCCGTCGCTGGCGCGCGGCGCCGAGTCGATGGTGATCGCAAGTGCCGGGCACACCGCCTCGCACAGCTTGCACGCAATGCAGCGCTCCTCGCCGTTCGGGTAGCGGCGCAATGCGTGCAGGCCGCGGAAGCGGTTCGACTTGGGGATGTGCTCCATCGGGTAGCGCATCGTGTACTTGGGCTTGAACATGTAGCGCATGGTCAGGCCCATGCCCTTGAGCAGCTCGATGAGCAGCAGGCTCTTGAAATAGTGGGTAATGCGGGACATGGCTTTCTTCAGACCCCCGTGCCGATGCTGACCCAGCCGAAAAACTTCATGCAGCCGGCCACGAGAACCCATGCGATGGTGATGGGAATGAACACCTTCCAGCCCAGCCGCATGATCTGGTCATAGCGGTACCGGGGAAAGCTGGCGCGGAACCAGAGGAACAGGAAGCTCATCAAGAAGGCCTTGATGAACAGCCAGATGAAGCCGCCGTGGCCGATCCAGCCCCAGCTCTCCGGGAACGGGCTCAGCCAGCCGCCCAGAAACAGGATCGAGGCGAGGAAGCTCACCAGGATCATGTTGGCGTACTCGGCCAGGAAGAAGATCGCGAAAGCCGAGCCGGAATACTCCACGTGGAAGCCGGCCACGATCTCCGACTCGCCCTCGGCCACGTCGAACGGCGCGCGGTTGGTCTCGGCCACGCCGGAAATGAAGTAGATCACGAACACCGGCAGCAGCGGCCACATGAACCAGTCGCCGATACCCTTCGAACCGGACTGCGCGTGCACGATGTCGGTCAGGTTGAGCGAACCGGCCAGCACCAGCACGCACACCAGGCACAGGCCCATCGCCAACTCGTAGGAGATCACCTGCGCGGCCGAGCGCATGGCGCCGAGCAGCGCATAGCGCGAGTTGGAAGCCCAGCCGGCCAGGATGATGCCGTACACGCCCAGCGAGGTCATCGCCAGCAAGTACAGCAGGCCCGCGTTGACGTTGGCCAGCACCATCTTTTCGCCGAACGGGATCACCGACCACGCGGCCAGCGCCGGCACCAGCGCCAGCATCGGCGCGAGGTAGTACAGGAACCGGTTGGCGTTGGTCGGCAGGATCACTTCCTTGATCAGCAGCTTGACCACGTCGGCAAAGGCCTGCAGCAGGCCGAGCGGACCGATCTTGTTCGGCCCCATGCGCACGTGCATCCAGCCGATGACCTTGCGCTCCCAGTACACGAACATGGCCACCGCGAGGATCAGCGGCACCGCGATGCACAGGATGTAGATGACCGGCCAGACGAGCTGGTTGAGGATCTGGTCGCCCATGGGCTTAAGCCTTGCTCAGGGTGAGGGACGCGCCGTAGGCCGGCAGCGTCGCGGTGAGATCATGCGCGGCCTCGATCCACGCCGCGCCATCGGGCACCGCGCCATCGACCACTAGCGGCAGCACGACGTGGCCCACGCGCACCGCCATGCCGTCCGCCACGTCATGGCGAGCGGCCTCTTCCGCGTTCAGGCGCACGGCCGGCGCGCGGTTGAGCGGATGAGCGTTGAGCGCCGAGGCGCGCCGCAGCACGGCATCGGTGCGATAGATCGGCCAGTCGGCGAGGCGTGACAGGCCGCTTGCCGCCGAACGCGGGGCGAGCCCAACGGCGGGCGCGGCGGACGCCGGCTCGACCATACCTGCACGCAGGCCGGCGAAGTCGTCGAACTCGAAGCCGGCGAGCTGCAACTGCCCGCCGAGTGCACGCAGCACTTTCCAGCCCGGACGCGCCTGACCCGGCGCCTTGGCCCCCGCCAGCTGCTGCTGGGCGACGCCATCGACATTGACCAGCGTGCCCTCCGATTCCGGCAGCAGGGCGATCGGCAGGATCACATCGGCCACGTCGCGCAGCGCCTGGCTCGCATAGGCGGCAAACGCCACCACGCTCACAGCACCCTGCAGCGCCTTGAGCACGGCGTCGCCATCGGCGAAGTCATGCGGCGGTTCCACGCCGTACAGCACATAACCCTTGCGCGGGTTGGCGAGCATGGCCTGCGCGTCGAGGCCGCCGTTGCCGGGCAGCACGCCGATACGACCCAGGCCGATCGCGTTGGCACCCACCGGCAGCTCGTTGAGCGCGGCGCCCGTCGCGTCGGCAATGAATCGGGCAATCGCGCGCAGCCACGAAGCCTGCGGATGGGTCACCGCCAGCTCGCCCAGCACGATCACCGCACTGCCGCTCTTCAGTGCGGCGAGCGCATCGGCATCGCCCTGGTCCGAGGACGCACGCTGGATCGCATCGGCGAGCGTGGCCGGCGCCGAGGCACCCGCCGCCACGGCCGCATGGGCCAGCGACAGCAGCGCGTCGACCAGGGCGTGCGGCGCGACCACGGCCTCGCCTGCCAGCTTGTAGTTGAAGTCGAACCCGGCCGGATTGACCGTGTAGACCTTTGCGCCCTTTTTCACCGCCTGATGCAGGCGATGGTTGAGCAGCGGCATCTCGTGACGCAGGTTGGAGCCCACGAGGAGCGCCGCGCGAACCTTGGCCACGTCGGCCACCGGCATCGCGAACGCCGTCGCTACCGCGGCATCGGCGAAGTCGAGCTGGCGCAGGCGATGGTCAACGTGGGCGCTGCCCAGGCCGCGCGCCAGGCGCACCAGCAGATCGCCCTCTTCATTGGTGGTGGCCGGGTGGACCAGTACGCCCAGCTCGCTGCCCGGCAGCTTCTTCAGCGTCTCGGCGGCGAACGCCAGCGCGTCGTCCCAAGTGGTCGCCTGCCACTGGCCGTTGCGCTTCACTTCCGGCGCGCCGATGCGGTCGGCCGCATACAGGCCCTGGTAGCTGTAGCGGTCGCGATCGGACAGCCAGCACTCGTTGATCGATTCGTTGTCGCGCGGCACCGTGCGCAGCACTTCACCGCGGCGCGTGTGCAGCCACAGGTTGGAGCCGAGCGCATCGTGGTAGCCGATCGACGGCTTGGCCACCAGCTCCCAGGCGCGGGCGCGGTACTGGAACGGCTTGTTGGTCAGCGCACCGACCGGGCAGACGTCGATGATGTTGCCCGACAGCTCGGTCTCCACCGTCTTGCCGATGTAGGTGCCGATCTGCAGGTTCTCGCCGCGGTTCATGCCGCCCAGCTCGTAGGTGCCGGCGATCTCGCTGGTGAAGCGCACGCAGCGGGTGCACTGGATGCAGCGGGTCATCTCGGTCGCGACCAGCGGACCGATGTTTTCGTCCGACACGGTGCGCTTGCGCTCGGTGTAGCGCGACACGCCGCGGCCGTAGCCCAGCGATACGTCCTGCAGCTCGCACTCGCCGCCCTGATCGCAGATCGGGCAGTCCAGCGGATGGTTGATCAGAAGGAACTCCATCACGTCCTTCTGGAACTTCAGCGCCTTCTCCGAGCGCGTGGACACCTTCATGCCTTCCGCTACCGGAGTGGCACAGGCCGGCTGCGGCTTGGGCATGAGCTTGCCGCCCATCTCCACGTCGACCAGGCACATGCGGCAGTTGGCGGCGATCGGGAGCTTGCGGTGGTAGCAGAAGCGCGGGATCGCCACACCGATGGCATCCGCCGCCTCGATGATCATGGCGCCCTTGCGGATCTGGGTGGGCTTGCCGTCGATCTCGATGTTCAGCAGATCCGGTGCCGCGCTGTTGACGGGCTGCGCACTCATGCAGCAACTCCACGGTTGGCTTCGGCCAGACGGTCTTCGGTCATCGACCGGCCGTGCGTGACGAAATATTCGAACTCGTTCCAGAAGTGGTGCAGGAAGCCCTGCACCGGCCAGGCGGCCGCCTCGCCGAAGGCGCAGATGGTATGGCCCTCGATCTGCCCGGCAACCGCCTTCAGGCGATGCAGGTCGTCCTCGGTGCCCCTGCCTTCGACGATGCGGCTGAGCACGCGGTACATCCAGCCGGTGCCCTCGCGGCACGGCGTGCACTGGCCGCAGGACTCGGCGTAGTAGAAGCGCGAAATGCGATGGCAGGCCTTGACCATGCAGGTGGTCTCGTCCATCACGATGACCGCGCCCGAGCCCAGGCCCGACCCGGCCTTCTGCAGGCTGTCGTAGTCCATCGTGCACTCGGTGATCATCGCCGCCGGCAGCACCTTCATCGAGGAGCCGCCCGGGATCACCGCCTTGAGCTTGTTGCCGTTGCGCACGCCGCCGGCCATCGCCAGCAGGTCGTTGAACGAGGTGCCCAGGCGGATCTCGAAATTGCCCGGCTTGTTGACGTGGCCCGACACCGAGAACACCTTCGGGCCGCCGTTGTTCGGCTTGCCGAGGTTGAGGAACCACTCCGCGCCGTTGCGCAGGATCGCCGGCACCGACGCGTAGCTTTCGGTGTTGTTGATGGTGGTGGGCTTGCCGTACAGGCCGAAATTGGCCGGGAACGGCGGCTTGAAGCGCGGCTGACCCTTCTTGCCTTCCAGCGACTCCATCATTGCGGTCTCTTCACCGCAGATGTAGGCGCCCGCACCGAGCGCGGCGTAGATGTCCACGTCGATGCCGCTGCCCTGGATGTTCTTGCCCAGCAGGCCGGCCGCGTAGGCTTCCTTCAGCGCTTCCTCGAAATGCTCGAACGGCTCGTGGTGGAACTCGCCGCGCAGGTAGTTGTAAGCCACCGTGCTGCCGGTCGCATAGCAGGCGATCGCCATGCCCTCGATCACCGCATGCGGGTTGAAGCGCAGGATGTCGCGATCCTTGGCGGTGCCCGGCTCGGACTCGTCCGAGTTGCACAGGATGTATTTCTGCATGTCGCCCTTGGGCATGAAGGACCACTTCAGGCCGGTCGGGAACCCTGCGCCGCCGCGCCCGCGCAGGTTGGATTTTTTGACTTCCTCGACGATCGAGGCCGGGTCCGGCTTCTCGGCGAGGATCTTCTTCCACGCCTTGTAGCCGTCCATCTGGACGTAGCTGTCGATCGCCCACGGCTTGTCGAAATGCAGCGTGGTGTAGACAACCTGGTGTTCCTGCGGAGCGGGTCCGACTGCCATTACCGATGCCTCACTTGAGCCCGTCGAGAATCTGGTCGATCGACTCGATCGTCAGAAACTCGTGATAGTGGCCGTTGACGGTCATCGCCGGCGCGCGCACGCACGCAGCGATGCATTCCTCTTCCTTCTTCAGGTAGACGCGCCCGTCCGGCGTGCTTTCGCCCAGCTTGATGCCGAGCTTTTCCTCGCAGTGCCGCACCAGGTCCTCGGCGCCGTTGAGCCAGCACGAGATGTTGGTGCAGATCGCCACGTTGTTGCGGCCCACCGGTCTGGTTTCGAGCATCGAGTAGAAGCTCGCCACCTCGTAGGCCCACACCGCCGGCAGGTCGAGGTACTTCGCCACCGCGGTAATCAGCTCATCGGTGAGGTAGCCGTGGTTCTGCTCCTGCGCGGCGAACAGCGACTGGATCAGCGCCGAGCGCTTGCGATCTCGCGGAAACTTCGCCACCCACGCATCGATGTGATGACGGGTGTGGTCGTTGAGTACGACGAGCGGGTCGACGTTCCTGACCTGGTCGTAATGTCCGGTGGCTTTCATGCGTGGATCTCCAAAACCTGCCTCGGCGTCATTCCCGCGAAAGCGGGAATCCACTTTTCGGACGCCTCAGAGCAAGATGGATTCCCGCTTCCGCGGGAATGACGAGCGTTGAAGGCAGCGACGACGGCGAGCACGTCGCAACCGAGTGCATTGGCAAGTGCCGGCCTCACCGATCCACCTCGCCGAACACGAGGTCGTAGGTACCGATCATCGCCACCACGTCGGCCAGCATGTGGCCGCTCACGATGGGATCGATCGACGAAAGGTGCGCGAAGCCCGGCGCACGCAGGTGCACGCGGAACGGCTTGTTGGCGCCGTCGGACACCAGGTAGCAGCCGAACTCGCCCTTGGGCGCCTCGACCGCGCAGTAGGTCTCGCCGGCAGGCACGCCGTAGCCCTCGGTGAACAGCTTGAAGTGATGGATGAGGGCTTCCATGTCCTCCTTCGTCTCCTCGCGCGACGGCGGCGAGACCTTGAAGTTCTTCAGCATCACCGGACCGGGGTTGGCGCGGAGCCACTTCACGCACTGCTGGATGATGCGATTGGACTGACGCATCTCTTCCACGCGCACCAGGTAACGGTCGTAGCAATCACCGTTGACGCCGACGGGGATGTCGAAATCCATCTGCGCGTACTTGGCGTACGGCTGCTTCTTGCGCAGGTCCCAGGCCACGCCCGAGCCGCGCAGCATCGCGCCGGTCATGCCCCACTGCTGCGCCAGCTCCGGCGAGATCACGCCGATGCCGACGGTGCGCTGCTTCCAGATGCGGTTGTTGGTGAGCAGTTCCTCGTACTCGTCGACCTTGGACGGGAAGTCCGCGGTGAACGCGTCGAGGAAGTCCAGCATCGAGCCTTCGCGCCAGCTGTTCAGGCGCTTGAGATCGGCGCCCTTGTGCCAGGGCGACTCGCGGTACTGCGGCATCTGCGCCGGCAGGTCGCGGTAGACGCCGCCGGGGCGGTAATAGGTGGCATGCATGCGCGCGCCGGAAACCGCCTCATAGCAGTCCATCAGCTCTTCGCGCTCGCGGAAGGCGTACAGGAACACCGCCATCGCGCCGAGATCCAGCGCGTTCGAGCCGATCCACATCAGGTGGTTCAGGATGCGGGTGATCTCGTCGAACATCGTGCGGATGTACTGCGCGCGCTCCGGCGCCTCGATGCCCATCAGGGTCTCGATGGCACGCACGTAGGCGTGCTCGTTGCACATCATCGACACGTAGTCGAGCCGGTCCATGTAGCCGATCGACTGGTTGAACGGCTTCGACTCGGCCAGCTTCTCGGTGCCGCGGTGAAGCAGGCCCACATGCGGATCGGCGCGCACGATGGTCTCGCCGTCCATCTCCAGCACCAGGCGCAGCACGCCGTGCGCAGCGGGATGCTGCGGGCCGAAGTTCATCGTGTAGTTGCGGATTTCCTGGGCCATTCTCAGTTCTCCCGCCAGTGGTCGGCGGCCTCGGCCTTGGCCTGCAGCAGGTCGGCGTCGTCGCGGATGGTGCGCGGCACCAGCACGCGCGGCTCGATCGACACCGGTTCGTAGATCACGCGCTTCTGGTCGGGGTCATAGCGCACCTCGACATTGCCGATCAGCGGGAAATCCTTGCGGAACGGATGGCCGACGAAGCCGTAGTCGGTGAGGATGCGGCGCAGGTCCGGATGCCCGTCGAACAGGATGCCGTACATGTCGAACGCCTCGCGCTCGAACCAGTTCACGCCCGGCCAAACGCCGGTCAGCGAGGGCACCATCGGCAAGGTGTCGTCTTCGGCGAACACGCGCAGGCGCAGGCGCTGGTTGTGCTCGATCGACAGCAGGTGGATCACCGCCGCAAACCGGCGCGGATCGCGGCCGGGATGCGGACGGTCGGCCCAGCTGAAGCGGCCCATCGCCTCGCCTTCCACGCCGCGCGAGAAACCATCGCCGGCAGCGGTGTTGGTTTCCCACTCGGTCTGGCCGTAGCCGAGGTAGTCGATGCCGCACAGGTCGATCAGCTCGCTGAAGCGGAACGACGGCTCGTCGCGCAGCGCGGTGGCCACGGCCAGCAGGTCGGCCGCGCGGACTTCGGCGGTCACTTCGCGACGTGCGACGCTGATCGAGAGCATGTCGCCGAAGCGGGCTGCGAGGCGCCCGGCGAGCGAGGTGTCTTGCATGTCAGTCATGGGCAGCGCCTTCAGGAACGCGCGATGGTGCTGGTGCGGCGGATCTTCTTCTGCAGCTGCAGGATGCCGTGGATCAGCGCTTCGGCCGTGGGCGGGCAGCCGGGCACGTAGATATCCACCGGCACGATGCGATCGCAGCCGCGCACCACCGAGTACGAGTAGTGGTAGTAGCCGCCGCCGTTGGCGCAGCTGCCCATCGAGATCACCCACTTCGGATCGGGCATCTGGTCGTAGACCTTGCGCAGCGCCGGGGCCATCTTGTTGACCAGGGTGCCGGCGACGATCATCACGTCGCTCTGGCGCGGGCTGGGGCGGAAGATCACGCCGTAGCGATCCAGGTCCAGTCGTGCCGCACCCGCGTGCATCATCTCGACCGCGCAGCAGGCCAGGCCGAAGGTCATCGGCCACATCGAGCCGGTGCGCGCCCAGTTCATCAGCGCATCGACGGAGGTGGTGGCGAAGCCGCGCTGCACGATCGGGTTGTCGCCGGCCGGCCGCAGGATGTCATCGACCAGGTTCAGCGGCTGCGGGTTGTGCATCACCCGCTCGACGGAAGACATCACTCCCATTCCAGTGCTCCCTTCTTCCAGACGTAGGCGAAGCCGATCACCAGCAGCAGCAGGAACAGCGCCATCTCGATCAGTGCGATGAGGCCGATCGACTGGAACACCACGGCCCACGGAAACAGGAAGGCGATTTCCAGGTCGAAAATGATGAACAGGATCGCCAGCAGGTAATAGCGCACGTCGAAGCGCATGCGAGCGTCTTCGAAGGCCTCGAAGCCGCACTCGTAAGGCGCAAGTTTTTCCGCTTCGGGGCGACGGGGCCCGGCGAGCAGACCGACGGCGAGCAGCACCAGGCCGAGGCCGGTGGCGACGCCGATGAACAGCAGGATGGGCCAGTATTCGGCGAGCACGATGCAACGTACCTCCGCGCCCGCAGGCGCATCAGTGACCGTGAAGTAGACGGTCCGGGAAGTGGTTCCAGCGAAAAGCGATGCACGCAAGCAGCGTCATCACGATCACCCGCGGTCCCTGGCAGGCGTCCGACCGGCCACGATCTGGTTCGGGGATCTCGCTATTGTATCAGTGCAGGCAGGTGACGCGACAAGTATTGGTGCGGCAAATCACCATGCATCGCCACGATGTGGATCGATGGGCGCTGCCTGAATCACATCGTGCTGGTCGCGCGATCGGACGCGGTCATGCCGGCAAGCAGGTTCTCGATGCGCTGACGCGCCACCTCGCCATCGCCGGATTCGTTGAAGTGCACACCGATGCCAGCGGGTCGATTGCCCTGGGCACCGACCGGGCTGATCCATACCACTTTGCCCGCCACCGACATGCGCTCGCTCTCGTCGATCAGGCTGATCAGCAGCACCACCTCGTCGCCCAGCACATAGCGCTGGGTGGTCGGCGCAAACAGGCCGCCGTTCTTGAGAAACGGCATGTACGCGCTGTAGAGCGACGGAATGTCCTTGATCTTCAGCGAGATGATGCCCTGGCGGGCGGCGACCGGATTCATGCCTGCTCCTGGCGGACCATTCCCGTGCGGAATGGATAGCGCATCGTAGCGAGCGCCGTTGCGAGGCGCAAAGCACGCTTGCAATCAGCGTGGCCGCTCGCACCAACCCCAGTGATCGAAGATCCACGGTGAAGGCAGCCGACCCTGCAGCTTGGCGAAGCGCGGCTCGTCGGCGTTCGCCGGCGATGCTGGCAGAGCGAAATCACCCTCCCCCGTGCGCACCCACGGCGCGCGCGACCACGACCACACCCCGCCACCGGCCCGATCGGCCACGGTCAGCGTGAGCCAGGGCCAGGCCAGACGAGACGGCTTCCACGGCAATGGCAGACCACGGGGCGTCGGACGCAAGGGCAGATAGCGCTCGGGGCGATCGGCGAGCCGAGCCATTCGCTTCGCACTCAGCGCGAGCTGGCTGGCGTGGCAGGCGAGTGCCTCGCGCTTGCGTGCCTGCATCGTGGCGTCGATGGGCACGTCGATGGCATCGCGCTCATCCAGCGGGGCACCGTGGACCCGATACAGCCAGGTGAGCGGAGCCGCGGC
>DASUJJ010000070.1:0-2715 GCA_036279335.1 Dyella sp. | reverse complement strand
CCCGAACATGCGGCCCGCGACATCGGCCGCAAATTGAATACGGTGATCGTGGTCGTGCTGGTGCTGGCGGTGGCGCTGATGGGTTGGCGGTTGCTGGCGCTGCGGCACGACTCGCCGAGCGCGGGTTCGCAAGCCGTCGCCGCTGCGACCAGTGCGTCCGCGGCAACCTCCAGCCCGACCGTTGCCGCCGCCTTCAACCCGCCCAAAGACACGCTGGTCGTCTTGCCCTTCAAGAATCTCTCCGGCGACAAGAGCCAGCAATACTTCAGCGATGGCATCACCGAGGAATTGACCGGCGCGCTCGGCCAAAACCCGGCCCTGCGCGTAATCGCGTGGGATACCGCCTCCAAATACCGCAATACCAGCGAATCGGCCCGCGCCATCGGCGAGGCGCTGAACGTCGCCAATGTCCTGCATGGCAGTATCGAACGCGAAGGCGAGCAAGTGCGGATCGTGGTGGAGCTGGTCAACGCCGTCACTGGTTACGAGCTGTGGTCGCAGCACTACGACGATTCCTTCGCCAACATCTTCGCGGTGCAGGACAAGGTGTCGCAGGCGATCGCGCAGGCGCTGCAGGTGAAGTTCGCGCAGGCCGACCTGCCCCAAGGCGGCACCAGCAATCCCCAAGCCCACGAGCTGGTGCTGAAGGGCCGCGCGCTTGCAGACAAGGCCGATACCGCGAGTTTTGAAGCCGAGCGCAAGGATTTCGAGGCGGCCATCGCGCTCGATCCGAACTATGCGGACGCCCATGCGCACTTGGCGGCCGCGCTGCTCGACCTGACCGAGCATTCTGACCTGCCGCTCAAGGCCACGCTGCCGCAAATCCGCGCCGAAGCCGAAAAGGCGCTGGCGCTCGATCCGAACAATGCCACGGCCTGGGTGGTGCTCGGGAATGCGGATGCGAGCAGCGATCCGCCGCAGTTCGCCAAGGCCAAAACGGAATACCAGAAGGCGCTGGCGCTCGATCCCAGCAATGTCGCCGCGCATCTCGATTACGGCAACGTCCTGCCACTCAAGCCGGGCATGGCGGAGTACCAGCAAGCCACGCAGCTCGATCCCGACAACGCCACCGCCTGGAACAATCTCGCCGCGGATGATCAGGACCTCGGCGACTGGGCGCAGATGGTGACGGTAGTGGAGACCTTGATTCGGCTCGATCCCGCGGACGTGGACGGCGCCTTTGCTCTCGCTTACGCGTACCAGCAGTTGCACCAGTACGACAAGATGGTGGCGGCCTTCGATCTCGTGAAACCCGCGACGCCCGTGGACCGGGAGCAGGTCACGACCGGCCGGCTGGTGTATCGGGCCATAGCCGTTCCCGCGCTGCGCCCGCAGGCGCTGGCTGCGCTCAAGGCCTTGAGTCGGCACCAGTCCAATACGGACGTGGCGACCAATCTGCTAGGCATGTACGCCTCGTTCGGCGAGCACGCGGCGGTGCTGCCACTGCTGGAAACCTTTTGCCCAGCCAATCCGGTCGGCTGCAGCGACCTCGCCGTCAATCCTTATTACACCGCGCTGCGCACCGATCCGCGCTTCCAGAAGCTGGTCAAGAAATACAACACCGCGGCGGTGCAGTAGCTGCGAGCCGCCTGCGCGCGATTGCCCCGACCCGCGGGTTCACGCCACGGTTACCCGTCAATGACCGCTGTGGCGGCGTCATTCGGGTTGCGAGAGGCTGGCTTGGCCGAGAGCCGCCGAGTTGTCGATGCCCCGAACAAGAAAAGCCCGCCGAAGCGGGCTCTTCCTTGAATCATCGGGCGAGGCCGGTCGTGAGCAACAGCACGCGCGGTCGCGGGATCGCTTTACTGCTTCGGCGGCTCCAACCCGCGATCCTTCTTCATCGCATCGATGTTGGGGGCGCGGCCGCGCCAGTCGGCGTACATCTTGGCGAGGTCTTCGGTGTTGCCGCGCGACAGCACCATGTTGCGGAAGCGGTCGCCGTTGGCACGGGTCAGGCCGCCGTGTTCTTGGAACCAGCCGAAGGCGTCGTCGGCCAGCATCTGCGTCCACAGGTATGCGTAGTAGCCGGCCGAGTAGCCGCTGCCCCAGATGTGCGCGAAGTAGCTGGAGCGGTAGCGCGGCGGCACGTAGCTCAAATCGACGTGGTTGTCCTTGAGCGCCTTGGCCTCGAACGCGTCGACGTCGCTCACCTTCGGCGCGCTGGGCGAGATCGTGTGCCAGGACATGTCGAGCAGCGCGGCGGAGATCAGCTCGGTCATGTTGTAGCCCTTATTGAAGAGCTGCGAGTTCTTGAGCTTGTCGACCAGTTCCTTCGGCATCGGCGCGCCGGTCTTGTAGTTCTTCGCGTAGTGCGCGAACACGGTGGGGTACAGCGCCCAATGTTCGTTGAACTGCGAGGGGAACTCGACGAAGTCGCGCTGCGGCACGGTGCCCGACAGGCTCGGGTATTCCTGGTCGGCGAACATGCCGTTGAGCGCATGGCCGAACTCGTGGAACATCGTGGTCACGTCGTCGAACGACAGCAGCGCGGGTTGGCCCGGCGCGGGCTTGGTGAAGTTGGCGACGTTGTAGATCACCGGCTTCTCGTTCAAGAGCTTCGACTGCGTGACGAGATTGCTCATCCACGCGCCGCCGCCCTTGTTGTCGCGCTTGAAGTAGTCGCAATAGAACAGCGCCAGCGGCTTGCCGTTCGAGTCATAGACTTCGAACACGCGCACGCTCGGCTCCCACACCGGGATGTCCTTGCGTTCCTTG
>DASUJJ010000069.1:0-4313 GCA_036279335.1 Dyella sp. | reverse complement strand
CGGGCACCGTGCAGTGGTTGCTGGACGGCCGCCTGCAAGGCACCACCGAGGACGCGCACTCCATCGCGCTGGCGCTGGAGCAGCCGGGGGAGCACACCATCACCGCGCTCACCGCACGCGGTGCGTGGAGTTCGCTGCGGGTGAGCGTGGTGGCGCGCTGACCCTGCTCCGCGCCGTGCGCCGAAGCCTGCACTCCAGAGCGCTGAGTCACCGCGCCGGTTGATGCGCCGCATCATCCAGAGGCGTGAACGTGCTCGCTCCCTTTCCCGTCGGGGAAAGAGCCTGGCCTCGACTCGATCGGGGGCAGGGGTGAGGGGCGGGGGCTGGCAGCCATGCGGAGTATCGCGGGCGCTCTGTCCACCTCCCGTGCGCTCATCTGCTCGCTCCGATAGCAGCCGCGCCCTAATGCGTTTCTCGGCGTTCGGTGCCGCGAATCCCCACCGGGCGCAGAGGAGCTAGCTCCCTCTCCCTGCCGGCGAGAAATCCTGTCCTCGACTCAATCGGGGGCCGGGGTGAGGGGATGGCTGGCGATGATGCGGCACTTGCCGTCGGCTCTTCTCCACCTCCCGGCCAGTCTTGCCCCCACCTCGATTCTCTCCCCAAAAGGAGAGGAAGCAGGACGTGGGCCGATGCTCTTTGGCATCGCGCAGGACGGTTTGCTTTGGATGTTCCTGCCGCACGCGCCTCTATGATGGCCTCCGCTTCCATCACGCACAGGGTCCACCGATGTTCGCCGAGTATTCGCGTTACGACGCCACCGAGCTGGCCGCGCTGATCGCCCGCGGCGAGGTGGGCGCCGGCGAGGTGCTGGAGGCGGCGCTGGCCCGCGCGGCGCAGGTGAATCCGGCGCTGGCGGCGATCTGCCTGCCGATGGAGGCGATCGCCCGTGAGCGGGCCCGCGGCCCGCTGGCCGGCCCGTTCGCCGGCGTGCCGTTCCTGCTCAAGGACATGGGGCAGGACTATGCCGGCGTGCCCAGCCCGTCCGGCAGCCGCGCGCTGCGTGATTGGGTGCCCGATCGCCACGCGGACATCGTGCAGCGCTTCCTCGACGCGGGCCTGGTGGTGTTCGGCAAGACCGCCTCGCCGGAGTTCGCGCTGAAGGCGGAAACCTCGCCGCAGCTGTGGCCGCAGCCCACGCGCAATCCGTGGGATCTGGCGCGCACGCCGGGCGGCTCTTCCGGCGGTGCGGCCGCGGCGGTGGCTGCCGGCATCGTGCCCGCGGCGGGCGCCTCCGACGGCGGCGGCTCGATCCGCATTCCGGCCGCGTACTGCGGCCTGTTCGGCCTGCGTCCCTCGCGCGGGCGCGTGCCCTGCGGACCGGCCGACGGCGAACACTGGGAAGGCGCCTCCAGCCAGCACGTGATCAGCCGCAGCGTGCGCGATTCCGCGCGCCTGCTCGACGCCATCGCCGGCCCCGGGCACGGCGCGCCGTTCGCCATTGCGTCGCCGGCGCAGGCCTATGCCGAGGCGATCGCGCGTCCGCCGCGGCGGCTGCGCATCGGCTTCAGCACGCGCTCGCCGCTGGGCACGCCGGTGCATCCCGAGTGCGTGGCCGCGGTGCAGCGCGCGGCGGCCTTGCTGGCCGAGCTCGGCCACGCGGTGGAGCCGGCCGAGCCGGCGGTCGACGGCCGCGCGCTGGCGCGCAGCTTCATCACCATGTACTTCGGCCAGACTGCCGCGTCGATGGCGCGCGCTCGCGCGTTGACCGGCGCGGGCGACGATGCGTTCGAGCTGGAGACGCGCGTGCTCGGCCTGCTCGGGCGCACCGTCAGCGCCGGCGAGTACGTGAGCCGGCACGCGCAGTGGAACGACTATGCGCTGGCGCTGGCCGACTTCCATCGGCAGTACGACCTCTACCTCACGCCCACCACCGCGCAGCCGCCCAACCGGATCGGCGAGATCGACACGCCGCCCGGCCAGCGCGCGCTGGCGCGCGTGGTACTGGCGTTGGGCGCAGGCCGGCTGTTGCTGGCCACCGGCATGGTGGACGAGCTGGTCGAAACCAGCCTCGCGCGCGTGCCGTTCACCCAGCTCTCCAACCTCACCGGCACGCCGAGCATGTCGGTGCCGCTGCACTGGGCCGCGGTGGAAGAGGGCGGGCCGGAGCTGCCGTTCGGCGTGCAGTTCGTGGCGCCGTTCGGCGACGAGGCGACCCTGCTGCAGCTGGCCGCCGAACTGGAGCAGGCGGCGCCGTGGCAGGACCGCCGTCCGCCGATGCCGTAAGCGATCAGTCCGGCACGCTGTTGCCGCGCCGCGCCGCCGCGCGCTGTACGTCCTGCACGAACGCGCGCTGGTAGAGGATGGCGCCGGCAAACGGTTGTCCCTCGCCTGCCGGCGTGGCAACCAGGAACCAGTCGTCGGTGGACCAGCTCACCGCCGGCGGTCGCGCACGCGGCGGGCGGTGGCGTTCGTCGTCGGGCGCGCCGTAACGGGCGGTGAGCGCCTGCGCCATCGGCGCCATGCCGGCAGCCGGCAGGCCGTAGGCCTGCACGATCACCGTGCGTTCCCCCGCGAAACTCACGTACACCACGGCGTCACCGGCCTGCTCGAACGGCAGGCCGCCGATCACGCACTGCTCGGTGATGTCTTCGGCATCAACCGCCTTGCAGTGCGCGCCGGCGAAGCGCGCCTGCACCGACGCCAGCGTGTCACCAAGCCGGATCCCGGCCACGTCCGGCGCAGCCCGCGGCGGGTGCGGCGGCAGCGGGCCGGACGGCAGCTCGGCCGACTGGCAGCCGGCGAGCAGCACCAGGATGCCGAGGAGGCAGGGAAGGAAAAGGCGCCGCAGGATCATCCGCGCAGTGTAGGCAAGCCGCGCGCCGCGGCCGCTGCCGCGCATTGCCGCATGGCGCGGCTAAGCTCGTACCTCCCGCCCGGAGATTCCCCATGACCGCCACGCCCTGCCTGATCGGCCGCAGCAGTTCCCACTTCACCCGCGTGCCGCGCATGCTGGCGCTGGAGCTCGGCGTCGAGTGCGCGTTCCAGCCGGTCTACGACCTGGGCTCGCGCCACGCCGCCGACTACGGCGGCAATCCGGCGATGAAGCTGCCGGTGCTGCGGCTGGGCGACGGGCAGGTGGCCTTCGGTGCGGAGAACATCGCCCGCACGCTGGCGGAGCTCGCGCCGGGTCAGCTGCGCATGGTGTGGACCGAGCAGCTGCCGGGTGTCGAAGCGCGCAACGCGCAGGAGCTGGTGTGGCATGCGATGGCCGCGCAGGTGCAGCTGGTGTTCGGCACGCAGGCGGCCAAGCTGCCGGCTGACAACCTGTATTTCGCCAAGGCCGCCGACGGCATGGCCAATGCGCTGGCGTGGCTGGATGGGCGTGTCGAGGCCGTGCTCGCCACGCTGCCGCCGTCGCGGCAGCTGAGCCTGCTCGAACTCACCCTGTTCTGCCTGATCGAGCACCTGCGCTTTCGCCCCACCGTGGCGCTCGATGCTTACCCGACGCTGGCACGCTTCACCGACAGCTTCGGCCAGCGCGCCTCGGCGCAGCAGACGGCGTACCGCTTTGATACGCCGCCGGCTGCATAGCCCTCAGAACTCCAGCACGATCTTGCCGAAGTGCTGGCCCGAGGCCTCGTGGCGGAAGGCGTCCGCGATGTCAGCCAGCGCGAACGAGCGGTCGATCACCGGGCGCAGGGTGTTCGCGTCGAGTGCCGCAATCATTTCCTGCTGGTGTGTGCGGCTGCCCACGATGATGCCCTGCAGCCGCGCCTGCCTCGCCATCAGCGCCGCGGTGGGAACCTCGCCTCCGAAGCCGGTGAGCACGCCGATCAGCGAAATGTGCCCGGCAATCCTTACCGCCTCGATCGACTGCGGCAGCGTGCCCGGGCCGCCTACTTCGATCACGTGGTCCACGCCGCGTCCGTCGGTGAGCTCGCGCACGCGCCGGCCCCACGCGGGCTCATGCTTGTAGTTGATGACGTGCTCGGCGCCCAGCGCACTGAGCCGCTCGAGCTTGGCATCGGAGGAAGACGTGGCGATCACCCGCGCGCCCATCAGCCGGGCGAACTGCAGCGCGAAGATCGACACGCCACCGGTGCCCAGCGTGAGCACGGTGTCGCCGGCCTTGAGGCCACCTTCCACCACCAGCGCGCGCCATGCGGTGACGGCGGCGGTGGTGAGCGTGGCCGCCTCGGCGTGGCTCCAGCCGCGCGGCGCATGGGTGAATGCCGTGGCCGGCCGCACGACCGCTTCGCGGGCATAGCCGTCGATGCCGTCGCCCGGCGTGCCGGCAAAGTTGTCGATGCGCGCGCGGCCGTCCAGCCACTGCGGGAAGAAGGTCGACACCACCGCATCGCCCGCGCCGAACT
>DASUJJ010000068.1:0-18613 GCA_036279335.1 Dyella sp. | reverse complement strand
GGTCGTTGAGGATGTTGGCCGTGTATTCGTGGTTGTAGCTGGTCCAGTCGGCGACCGGACGCAGCGCGGCGCCGGCGGCGAATTCGCCGGGCGCGCGCAGCAACGCCATCAGCGTCATGAAGCCGCCGTAGCTGCCGCCGTAGATGCCCACGCGCTTTGGATCGACGCCATGCTGCTTCACCAGCCACGCCTTGCCGTCGAGGATGTCCTCCAGCTCCGGGTGACCCATCTGCCGATAGATCGCCGTGCGCCAGTCGCGGCCGTAGCCCTCCGAGGCGCGGTAGTCCATGTCCAGCACCACGTAGCCCTTCTGCACCAGCCGGTTGTGGAACAGCTGCTCGCGGAAGTAGTAGGTGGAGCCCAGCGTCACGTCCTGCGTGTAGCCGGCGCCGTGCACGAAGATCACCGCCGGGCGCGAGGCCTGGGCGTCGGTCTCGTTGGCCGGGCCGTAGTACTTGGCGTAGATCGCGCCGGCGCCGTGCGACGACGGCACCTTGACGATCTGCGGCGCGATCCAGTCGTGCGCCAGGTAGACCGGCTTCATGGTGCTGGTGAGCTCGCGCGGCGTGCCGCCGGCGGCGCCCAGCACGGCCAGCTGGTCGAACACGTAGGGCGCCGAATGCAGCACGGCCAGCTGCGTGCCATCCGGTGACAGCGTGAACTGGTCCATGCCCTGGTACTGGCTGAGGCGGGTGAGTTCACCGCCGCCCGACGGCACGCGGTAGACGTCGTAGCTGTAAGGCGCCACGCGGTTGGAGCGCACGTAGAACCAGCGGCCGTCGTCGCTCAGCTGCGGATGGCTGATCTCGAATTTGCCCGCAGTGAGCTGCCTGGCCTTGCCGTCCAGCGGCTTGGTGTAGAGCTGCGAGTAGCCGGTCTCCTCGCTCAGGTACCACAGCGTGCGGTTGTCTTTGAGCCAGCCGATATCGTTGAAGTTCCAGTTGATCCAGGCGTCGTCGTGCAGGCGCTGCTGGTTCACCAGCGCGTGTTTGCTGAAATCCACGCTGGCGATCCAGCGATCCTTGTTGTCGATGGCGCGCAGCTGGATGGCGAGCTGGGAGCCGTCGTCGCTCCACGCGATGCCGCCGCCCGAGCCGTCGTTCTCGCCGGAGATGATGTGCACGGGGCGCAAGTCCGGCGCCTTGAGTGCCTTGGCGCCCTCCGTGTCGCCGGCCTTTTCGCGCGCGGCGATGGCTTTTTCGCGCAGGGCTTTCAGCGGGTCGTCCTTGATGCCGGGGAGGACCGCCGTGTCGAGTGGGTAGCTGGCGTGCGTGGTCAGATCCAGCAGCAGCAGCGACTGCGGCGCGGGATCCTTGCGGCCCACGTAGGTGCGCGCGTCCTTCGCCTCGGTGTAGCCCGAATCGGTGACGAAGTGGATCACCTGCGGCGCCTCGCCGGGCTTGGCATCCTTCGGCTCGGTCACCAGCAGCATCCAGCGGCCGTCGGGCGAAAGCTCGGTATCGATCGGGGTGATGGCGTCGCCCAGCCAGAACGGCTCGGGCGCGCGGCTGCCGTCGACCGCCTGCAGCGTCTTCTGCTGCGCGCGCAAGGCGTCCTTGTCGGCCTTGATCTGGCGCAGCGTGCTGAACAGGGCGCGCTGGTGGTCGCGCAGGGCGTCGGGCTTTTCCGCCTGCGGATCATCGGCAAACTTCAGCACGGCGACGGGCGCGCTCACGCCGCTGGCCAGGTCGTAGGCAAACCATTGGTTCGCCTGCCGATACTGCAGGGCGTGGCCGTCGGCGGAAAACTGCGGGGCGGATTCGTCCTCCACCGTGCGGGTGACCTGGCTGCGCCGCCCGCTGGCGAGGTCCACCACGAACACGTCGCCGTGGCGGATGAAGGCGGCATGCGTGTGACGGCGATCGAACACGGCCGGACCGTCGGCCTGCGCCACGGCGGCCGGGTCCAGCTTGTCGCCCTTGCCGGTGGCGGGATCGACGCGATACAGGTCGCGCACCGGGCTGCCGTCGCGCTGCACGCGGTAATAGATCGATCGACCGTCCACGCTCCAGTACGGCGACTCTACCGGGTGCCCGATCCAGTCCGGATTGGCCATGATGGTTTCCAGCTCCAGCGGTGCCGAACCCGGCGAGACGGGCGTGGCGGCGTGGGCGGGCAGCACGAGCAGGGCGATGAGGCCGGCGAGCACGGTTCGATGCATGAGAGATTCCCCGGGTGGCAAGTCTTCAAGCGTAGCGAGCGCGAATGCCTGCGCACACCCGCCATTGGTCATCCGGCGTGGATCCAGGGCGGCCAGCGCACGCTGTTACGATGCGGCCCCTTGCCCATCACGGAAATCCAGCCATGAGCCTGCTGCCCTGCGTCGAGCGCGAGACCGGCGAAAACCCGGCCCACAGCGTGATCTGGCTGCACGGGCTGGGCGCTGACGGTCACGACTTCGCGCCGATCGTGCCGGAGCTGGTGGCGCGCGACTGGCCGGCGCTGCGCTTCGTGTTTCCGCATGCGCCGGTGCAGTCGGTGACGGTCAACGGCGGCATGCCGATGCGCGCCTGGTACGACATCGTCGGTTTCGACCTGATGAGCCGGCAGGACGAGGCCGGCATGCGCGTGTCGATCGCCGCGGTGGAAGCGCTGATCGCGCGCGAGCACGAGCGCGGCGTGCCCAGCGAACGCATCGTGCTGGCCGGCTTCTCGCAGGGCGGCGCGATCGCGCTGGCCGCGGGCCTGCGCCATGCGCAGAAACTGGCCGGCATCGTGGCGCTGTCCACCTATCTGCCGCTGGGCCAGGCGCTCGCCGCCGAGCGCAGCGCGGCCAACGCCGGCGTGCCGATCTTCTGGGGCCACGGCACGATGGATCCGGTGGTGATCCTGCAGCGCGGGCTCGATTCGCGCGCCGCGCTCGAAGCGCTCGGCTACGCGGTGGACTGGCGCACCTACCCGATGCCGCACTCGGTCTGCGCCGAGGAAATCGCCAACCTGCGCGACTGGCTCGGCGCGCGCCTGCGCGGCTGACCGCCCTGCGCCAACGCTGCGGCATACTGCGCCGATGCGATCCGCCAAGCGCCCGCCCCGCGAGCACCTGCCCCTACCGGACTTCTGCCGGCTGCCGGCGCTGTTCACGCTGCTGCTGGTGGGCGCGCTCACGGTGACGGTGATGTGGCTGGCGCCGGACACCCGCTTCGGCTGGCGCGGCTACAGCGTGGGCATGCTGTTCGTGGCGTGGCTGGCGGTACTGGTGACGCTGACCCTGTGCAAGGCGCGGCCGTGGCTGCAGCGGCTGTCCGGCGCCATGCCTTATGCGGGCGTGTGGCTGGCGATCGTGCTGATCGTGATCGCGGCCAGCGCCGTGGCGCGCTGGATGGACGCCACGCTGGGGATGGCGCTGATCCGCGGCGGCTACGAACAGTTCGTGCGCGACAACGCGCTGATCGCCGCCCTGCTCGGCGCGGCCATGCTGCGCTACTTCTACGTGCTGGCGCAGTGGCAGCTGCGCCTGGCCGCCGCCGCCCGCGCGCAGGTCGCCGCGCTGCAGGCGCGCATCCGGCCGCACTTCCTGTTCAACAGCATGAACACCGTGGCCGCGCTGGTGCGAGTGGACCCGGACGCCGCCGAGCGCACCGTGGAAGACCTCTCCGAACTGTTCCGCGCGGCGCTGGGCGAACACGGCAGCGGCGACGGCACGCTGGGCGACGAGCTCAACCTGGTGGAGCGCTACCTGGCGATCGAGCAGCTGCGCCTGGGCGAGCGCCTGCGCGTGCGCCGCGAACTCGCGGACCTGCCAGCGGACTTCCCGCTGCCGCGCCTGCTGCTGCAGCCGCTGGTGGAAAACGCCGTGCGCCACGGCATCCAGCCGCGCCGCGAGGGCGGCGAGATCGTGCTGTCCGGGCGCTGCGAGCAGGGCATGCTGTGGATCGAGATCGCCAACCCGCTGCCCGGGGAGCCCACGCCCGGCGGCCACGGCTTGGGCCTGGACAACGTTCGCCAGCGCGTGGCGTTCCGCTACGGCGCCCGCTCCCGGGTGGATGCCGGGCCGCAGGGCGAGTGCTTCGTGGTGCGGCTGCGGCTGCCGCTGGAGGCCCATCGCCATGGCTGATCGTCTTGCAAAAACCGTCGGAGCGACGCCATGCGCGTGCTGATCGTCGACGACGAGCCGCTGGCGCGGATGCGCCTGGCCGCGCTGCTCGGCGAATGCGACGGCGTGGAAGTGGTCGGCAGCGTGGGCGACGGCGAGGCGGCGCTGGCGGCGATCGGTGAACTGTCGCCCGAGGTGCTGCTGCTGGACATCAACATGCCCGGCCTGGACGGCACCGCGCTGGCGCGCCGGCTCGGCGCGCGCGCGCGGCCGCAGGTGGTGTTCTGCACCGCGTACGAGAACCACGCGATCGAGGCGTTCGAGCTGGGCGCCGTGGATTACCTGCTCAAGCCGGTGCGGCTGGAACGGCTGCGCGAAGCGCTGCAGCGTGCGGCACGGCGTCTGGATGCCGCGCCGCGCGAGCCGTCCGGCTACCTGCATGGGCGACTGCGCGGCGAGCAGGTGCGCATCGCGCTGGACGAGGTGATCTCGCTGCAGGCCGACGAAAAGTACGTGACCGTGCAGCACACCGGCGGCCAGCTGCTGATCGAGGACTCCCTGCGCCAGCTGGAAGACACCTATCCGCAGCAGCTGGTGCGCCTGCACCGCAACTGCCTGGTGCCACACGCGCGGCTGGTTGGCCTGAAGACGCTGGCCGACGGTCGCACGCTGGCTCGCCTGGCCGGCACCGAGCAGCAGCCCGAAGTCAGCCGCCGCAACCTGCCCGCGCTGCGCAAGCTGCTGCGCATGGGCTGAGCGGTCACCGCAGCGGCCGCGCCGCAGTCGAGGCGGCCGGTCGATCTGCGCGACAATGCAGCGCTTGATCACGCCCGCGGAGCACAGCATGACCCCGACCACCCTGCGTATCGCCACCCGCAAGAGCGCGCTCGCCCTGTGGCAGGCCGAGCATGTGGCCGCGCTGCTGCGCGCGGCGCACCCGAGCCTGGTGGTGGAGCTGGTGCCGATGAGCACCCGCGGCGACGAGATCCTGGATCGTCCGCTGGCCACCATTGGCGGCAAGGGGCTGTTCCTCAAGGAGCTGGAAGTGGCCATGCTGGAGGGCCGCGCCGAGCTCGCCGTGCATTCGCTCAAGGACGTGCCGGCCGAACTGGAACCGGGCTTCGTGCTGCCGGCAATCCTGCCGCGCGCCGACGCGGCCGACGCCTTCGTCAGCAACCACTACGCCGACCTGGCGGCGCTGCCGCAGGGTGCGCGCGTGGGCACCTCCTCGCTGCGCAGGCAGGCGCAGCTGCGCGCCGCGCGGCCGGATCTGCAACTGCTCGACCTGCGCGGCAACGTGGGCACGCGGCTGGCCAAGCTCGATGCCGGCAACTACGACGCGATCCTGCTGGCCTGCGCCGGACTGGAACGGCTCGGCCTGGGCGCGCGCATCCGCAGCCTGCTGGTCGCGCCGGACTGGCTGCCGGCGCCGGGGCAGGCGGCCATCGCGATCGAGGCACGCGAGGATCAGCTGGCGGTGCTCGACCTGCTGCAGGCGCTCGATGACGCCGACACGCGCCTCACCGTCACCGCCGAGCGGGCCATGAACCACGCGCTGGGCGGCAGCTGCACGGTGCCGGTGGGCGCGTGGTGCGTGCGCACCGAGCACGGACTCGACCTGCGCGGACTGGTCGGCGACGCAGCGGACGGCCGCTTGATCGTCGCGGCGGCGCAAGGCCCGGCCAACGCGCCCGAAGCGCTGGGGCGCGAGGTGGCCGAGGCACTGCTGGCGCAGGGCGCGCGCGAGCTGCTGGCGCGCGGGCACTGAGCCGGTCGCGCGCTCCCCGGATTTCCGTGAAGGACCACAAAAAAGGCCGGCTGCCCCCGCAGCCGGCCCTCTTGTTGATCGACCGCGATGAAGCGGGCGATCAGAAGTTGTAGACCAGGTTGGTGGTGGTGAGCGTATCGGTGCTCACCGTGCCGGGCTGGGTGTCGCTGTTGTAGCGCACCTGGAAGCCGAGCTTGAGCGCCATCTTCTTGGTCATGCTGACCGAGAGGCCGGCGTCGTTCTGGTAGTACTGGTTGTTCGAGCCCGCTTCGAGCAGCAGCGTGTCCTCGAACGCGGTGTTGTCGGTGAGCCGGTACTTGTAGTTCACCAGGCCGCGCGCCACGCCCTCGCTCACCGTGTCCTGGCGCACGGGAGCGACCACGCCGCCGACGTCGACCAGTTCATCGGCCGGGCGATAGCGCTTGTAACCCGGGCCGATTTCGAACGACAGCTCGGTGCGCTGGTTCTTCAGCGCGATGTAGCCGTAGCCGAGCGACACCGTGCCCTGCCACAGGTTGGAGCCGAAGTCGTCGTGCTCATAGCGCGCGGCCCCCACGATGTAGCTGCGCGGGTCGAGCTTGTAGCCCACCGACGCGCCGCCCTCGTAGCGGTTGGATGTGGTGCTGTAGCGGCTGACGGTGTTGCCGTTGGAATCGACCACCGCCACTTCGCCCTTGGAGCGCAGGCCGTTGAGGAAGAAATTGTTCTTCCACATCTCGTTTTCCTGGGTGAGACCCAGCTTGGCGTTGATGTTTTCCGAGCGCGAGTTGCCGCGGGCGGAGGCAAAACCGAATTCACCGGTACCGCTCCAGCCGCCATTGTCGGTGCTGGCGTCCTTGACAGGGTCGGTCTGCGCGTGGGCGGCCGACACCGCGAAAAGGGCGACCGTCAGGATGGCGAGAGAGGCTTTCTTCATGGGAAGGATGATCCGGTTGTTAAACAAATGTGACCGCCTACCATAACGGCTGGCATTGAATCTCTAGTGAATCGTGCCGTGCGCGCCGCCATGGATCATTCCGCGGGCGAGTGCTCGGCGCGGTGGGCGCGCGCATACAGGCGCTGTTCCAGCATCCGCCCAAGCAGCGCACTCAGCGCCGCAACCAGGGCCAGCGCGCCGCTGGCCTGCCAGCGATCGCCCAGCAGCAAGGCCACGCACGGTACCGCATAGCCGAGCAACGCCGCGGCAAAGCGGGCGGGGATGATGCCGCCCCGCGGCGGCAGCGTGTCGGTCCCCTCGAGCAAACGCAGCGCGTGCCAGCGCATCCCCTCCATCAGGCCCAGCAACAGCGCCATCCCCAGCAGCACCAGCAGCCACGGTGAGTGCTGCGGGGGGGCCGGCCCCAGCACGGGGGGACCGTCTGCCGCCGCCAGCAGCCACAGCCACAGGCCGCCGCCGTAGAGGGCCGCGAGCACGCGTCCCACCGGCGCGGCGGTCACGCTGGCGCCAGCGGCGGGCGTGGCCCACCGCGGCGCATCCTGCAGCAGGCAGCCCACGCTGCACAGCATCAGCACCGCGCCAGCCAGCCGGGTAGCCCAGAACTCGTTGTCGCCGCGGGTCAGTCCCGCCACCGCCAGCACCGGCAGGAAGCTGGCCAGGGCGAGCAGCGCTGCGCGCGGGGGCCAGGCGGCTTGCCCGGGCTGCCAACCGTGCCAGGCGGGCAGGCCGGGCCGGCGCAGGCTGGCCACGGCCAGGCCGGCCAGCACGAACAGCAGGCCGATCGCCAGCGGCACCAGCGATTCGCCGCGGCCGTGGCGAAAGATGCCAAATGCCAGCGCTCCCCCCTGCAGCGCCCAGAGCCCGTAGCCGGTATCAGCCAGCACCTGCAGCGCAATGGCCAGGGCGCCGGGCGCGGGGGCGGGCGGGCGATCCGAAGCGGAGGATTCCGCGTCGGGCGCAGAGGGCGGAACTTGCATCGGATGTGTCATCCAGTCGATTCGGGAGTGACGCTGGAGCGCAGGACGGCGGCAGATCGCTCTTGCGGCCGCCGAGGGGCGTGCCCATGCTACACAACGACTTTCATCGACGATATGCCATGGACCGTTACGAGCGCATTCTCACCCTGCACCGCCTGCTGAAGTCGGCGCACTATCCGGTGCCATTGCCGCGCCTGATGGACGAGCTGGAGTGCTCGCGCGCCACGCTCTATCGCGACGTGGCGTTCCTGCGCGACGCGCTGGGCGCGCCGATCGAAAGCGGCGGCGGCGAGCAGGCCGCGTTCCGCTACGAGGTCGGCGAAGGCGAGCGCTTCGAGCTGCCCGGCCTGTGGCTCACCTCGGACGAACTGGCCGCCCTGCTGGCGCTCAACGAACTGATCGGCCGCAGCGGGCCGGGCGTGCTGGCCGGCGCGCTGGCGCCGTTCAAGGCGCGCATCGAGGGCCTGCTGTCGGACCAGGGCAGCGGCAAGGCGCTGCCGATCGAGCGCATCCGCGTGATTCCGTGGGGCGAGCGCAAGCTCGACCAGCAGGTGTTCCGCATCACCGCCGGCGCCGTGCTCGAACGCAAGCAGCTGCGCTTCCGCTATCGCGCGCGCACCACGAATTCCGACAGCCGCCGCACCGTGTCGCCGCAGCGGCTGACCCACTATCGCGACAATTGGTATCTGGACGGCTGGGACCACGATCGCGAGGCGCTGCGCAGCTTTGCGGTGGACCGCATCCTGGAGCCGCACGCGCTGGACGCCGCGGCCACCGACGTGGGCGAGGCCGATCTCAACGAACTGCTGTCGTCCAGCTACGGCATCTTCGCCGGCAAGCCGAAGGCGTGGGCGACCATTCGATTCTCCCAGCATGCCGCGCGCTGGGTCGCCGACGAGCACTGGCACTCGCAGCAGAAGGGCGAGTGGCTGCCCGACGGCCGCTACGAGCTGCAGGTGCCCTACTCCAATTCGCGCGAACTGCTGATGGACGTGCTCAAGTACGGCCCGGACGCGGAGATCGTGGCGCCGCTGCCCCTGCGCGAGGAGATGAAGATTTCGCTGCAGCTGGCACTGACCGGCTACGGCCGGTAAGCACCGCACTCCGCACTCCGCGCACCCTCACACGCTTGGCAAACGCACGAGGGAGCGAAACCGCACGGCACGTTCGCCTCCTCTCCCTGGAGAGGATGGCCTGTGCCGAGCCTGCCGAAGGGAGCTGAGGGGCGGGTGCTCGCGACGCCGTTCACATCAAAGCGACTTCATGCTGTTTGCCTGTGGCAAGCCCCGGCTCTCCCCGAGGAGGAGAGGGAGCACGGCCTCAGTGCGCCACCGCCTGGAACGGCCAGAAGTGCGGGATCAACCACATCGACAGCGCGCAGAACAGCAGGATCAGCGGGATGCCCACCTTCATGAAGTCGGTGAAGCGGTAGCCGCCGGCGTAATAGACCATGGTGTTGGTGGGATAGCCGACCGGGGTGGCGAACGAGGTGGCCGCGGCGAACGCCACCGCCACCACGAACGGCCGCGGATCGACGTGCATGGCCTGCCCCACCGAGGCGGCGATGCCCACCATCAGCACCACCGAGGGGTTGTGCCCCATCAGCTCGGTGAGCAGCGCGGTGAGCAGATAGATCATCAGCAGCGCAGCGAGCGGACCGTGGTCGCCGACCAGGCTGAGGCTCCAGCCGACCACCGCCGTGGCCAGGCCGCTCTTCTCGATCGCCAGACCCAGCGGCAGGATCGCGCCGAGCAGGATGATGATCTTCCAGTCCATCCCCTCATAGACGTCTTTACGGCCAAAGCAGCCGGCCAGCGCCATCGCCGTGGCGCCGCAGATCGCGGCGATCGGGATCGGCAGCCAGTGCATGCCCGAGGCGACGATCACCCCGGCCATGATCGCCACCGCATAAAGCGCCTTGCGCGGCGTGCGCGGCGCGTTTTCGCGCTGGCTGAGCACGATGAACGACTCGTCGTTGCGCACGTTGGCCATGGCCTCCTCGGCCACCAGCACCAGCAGCACGTCTCCGACCGCGAGCGACACGTCGCTGAGCTTTTCGCGCAGCACGTGGCCGCGGCGATGGATCGCCAGCGCCACGGCGTCGTAGCGCCAGCCGATGCCGGTCTCGCCCAGCCGGCGTCCTTCCAGCGGGCTGGCCGGCGCCACCATGATCTCGGCGAGCACGCGCGGACGGTCGTCGGCGTGCGCGTAGTGGCTCTCCGGCGCGTTGCGCAAGCCAGCCTGGCGGCGAAACTCCTCGATCTTTTCCCAGTCGCCGCGCACCAGCAGCACGTCGCCCAGCGCAATCTGCTGCGAGCGCGGCGACCACATGCGCCGCTCGCCGCGCAGCAGCTCCAGCGGATACACGCCGTAACGCTCGCCCAGATTGGCGTCGGCGATGCTCTTGCCCAGCAGCGAGGACTGCTCGGTGACCTCCAGTTCGGTCACGTACTTGCCGATCTCCGCTTCCACCGGCATGTCGGTGTCGACGTGCCGCGGCAGCAGCCAGCGGCCGATCAGCATGAGGTAGGCCATGCCCACCACGGCGAGCAGCGCACCCAGCGGGGTGAACTCGAACACGCCGAAGGCGGGCAGGCCGTGTTTCTGCGCCAGCGTGTCGGCCAGCAGGTTGGAGGAGGTGCCGATCAGCGTGCACACGCCGCCCATCTGCGCGGCGAACGCCATCGGCATCAGCACGCGGCCGGGCGAGGTGCCCGTGCGCTGGCAGACCTTCAGCGCCAGTGGCAGGAAGGTGGCCACCAGGGCGATGTTCTTGATGAACGCGCCGAGCGGGGCGATCGCCAGCATCATCGCCAGCGTCAGCAGCCACGGCCGGCGGATCTTCATCAGCAGCCGGCTCAGTGGCTCCAGCGCGCCGGAGCGCTCGATGCCCATGCTCAGCGCGAACATCGCCGCCACCGTCACCGTCGCCTCGTTGCTGAAACCGCTCAGCGCCTCGGCGGGGCTCACCACGCCCAGGATCACCAGCGCCGCCAGCGCGAGCAGCGCGACCAGGTCCACGCGCAGCTTTTCGCTGGCGAACAGCGCCATCGCGCCCACGATCACGGCGACGGTGGCCCAGGCCTGCCACGTCATGCGGCCACCTCGCAGACAAGGGAGCCGGTGGCAGCCGCGGGCAGCGGTCGTCGTGAGGTTGGTCGCATCAATGGTTCCCGGAAAGTCGGCCACCGCAGCGCGTGGATGGCGCCGTGTCCGGCCGGGGAGAGGCGTGGGCGCGGTCGCTGCGACGGTGGCTTTCTGGCATCGTACGAAATTCGGGTGTTTGTACAACGTTATGGCCCGTGGCCGCCTGCGCAAACCCCTGCACTCACTCATGCCGGAAGCCATGGCCGACCTCGACTCCCCACCCCTCGAACGTGACTTTCCCGCCCCCTCGGCCGACCCGGCCGGGTCGGGCCGTCCCACCGTGGCGCTGGCGCTGGGCGCGGGCGGGGCCAAGGGCCTGGCGCATATCGGCGTGATCGAGGAGATCGAGGCGGCCGGCTTCGAGGTAGTGGCCATCGCCGGCACCTCGATGGGCGCGCTGATCGGCGGCATCCATGCCATGGGCAAGCTCGACGTATACCGCGACTGGGTCACCGCACTGGCGAAGATCGACGTGCTGCGCCTGCTCGACTGGACCTTCTCCGGCGGCGGCTTCATCAAGGGCGAAAAGCTGATCGGCACGCTGCGCGAGCTGATCGGCGACGTGCGCATCGAGGAGCTGCCGCTGGCCTATACCGCGGTGGCCACCGACCTGGAACGCGAGCGCGAGGTGTGGCTCACGCGCGGCTCGCTGTTCGACGCGATCCGCGCCTCGATCGCGATCCCCACCGTGTTCCGCCCGCATCGCATCGACGGCCGGCTGCTGCTCGACGGCGCCCTGCTCAACCCGGTCCCGGTGACGCCGCTGATGCGCGAGCGGGTCGACTACCTGATTGCGGTGAGCGTGGACGGTCCGGCCGAAACACCGCGCACCGCGCTGGCCGAGACGCCGACGGAGGCGAAGGACGACGCCGGCTCCCGCAGCCGCGTCGGCGAGTGGCTGGGGCGGCTGTTGCCGACGGGCGGCGGCGGCAACGACAGCACCGAAGTGCCGGGCGCGCTGGACCTGCTCAACCAGTCAATGGATCTGATGCAGTCCAACCTGGCCCGCCTGCGGCTGGCCGCGTACGCGCCGGATCTGCTGATCCAGATGCCGCGCAACGTCTCCACCGCCTACGAGTTCTACCGGGCGCGCGAGCTGATCGAACTGGGCCGCGAACGCGCCCGCGAGGCACTCGCGCAGTGGTCTCGCCAGGGCGCTGCACGGCAACACCAACCGGAGCGGTGATCCGTGCGCCTCAGCCCGGGCCGTGCGTATGCAGCCAGTGGTCGAGGTAGCTCTTCAGCACCAGCGCGTGGTTGTGTGCCTCGTCGCGCGCACCGTAGAGCAAGGTGAGCCGGTGATGTGCCGCGCGGGCGGCCAGCGGCCGCCAGTGCTCGGCCAGGTCATCGAGTTCGGCGGCATAGCGGTGCCGGAAACCTTCCCAGCGTGCCGGGTCATGCCCGAACCAGCGCCGCAGCGCGGGCGAGGGCGCCACTTCGCGCAGCCATTCGTCGAGTGCGGCGTGCTCCTTGCTGACGCCGCGCGGCCAGAGCCGATCGACCAGCACGCGGTAACCGTCATCCGCGCTCACCGGTGCATAGATGCGTTTGACCTCGATGCCCATGCACGCGCTCCGCGCCCGGGAAAACCCCGAGCATACGCCGCCATCCGACGCGTGCCGCGAAGCGCGCGTGAAGTGCGCTGACTACAGCTCCTCGACCGCGGTGACCTTGCCCCGGCGCATCAGCCAGGCCACGCCGCGCAGGTCGGCCAGGCCCACCCACAGGCGATCGAGCATGCCGTACTTGGAGGTGCCCGCCGTGCGCGGGCGATGGCCCACCGGCACGCTCTGGCTCTGGAAGCCGGCGCGCTTGACCAGCGCCGGCAGGTAGCGGTGCATGTGGTCGAAGTAGGGCAGGCGCAGGAACACCTCGCGCTCGAACAGCTTCAGGCCGCAGCCGGTGTCCGGCGTGGCGTCCCGGAGCATGCGCGAGCGCACCGCGTTGGCGACCTTGGAGGAGATGCGCTTGTTGAAGCTGTCGCGGCGCGTGGTGCGCCATCCGGCGAACAGGCGCACATCGGCTGCCGCGCCGGCGCGTGCGGCGAGCAGCTTGGGAATGTCGGCCGGATCGTTCTGGCCGTCGCCGTCCAGCGTGGCGATCCACGGCGCGGTGGCAGCGCGCACGCCGTTCCACACCGCCGTGCTTTGGCCGCTGCGGTGCACGTGATGGAGCACGCGCAGCTCGGGGTGCTGCACCTTCTGCGCGGCGAGCACGGCGCGGCTGTCGTCGGTGGAATCGTCGTCGACGTAGATCACCTCGTAGTCGACCTGGCCGCGCAGCGCGGCGGCGATCTCGGCGAGCAGCGGCGGAATGTTGTCGCGCTCGTTGAACACGGGGACGACGACGGAGAGCTGGGGCATGGGGACCAGTCCGGATTTGCGTAAAGAGGGCATTATTGCCGATGCCACCGCGCCGTAGGAGCGCACCCTGTGCGCGAACGCTTTTGGCTTTGATGTTGATCCGGAGCAAAAGCGTTCGCGCACAGGGTGCGCTCCTGCATGGGCGTGGCCTCAGCGGATCTTGCCGAGGATGCCTTCGAGCTCGTCGTTGCTGTGATAGTGGATCACCAGCTTGCCCTTGCCGCCGCGCCCCTGCGCCAGCTCCACCCGGGTGGCGAAGCGCTCGGCCAGTTCGCGTTCGAGATCGGCGATGTTGGGGTCGCGCGACGGCGCGCGCCTGGCCTTGCCCTTGGGCGCAGCCTGCGCCTTGCGCGCGGCCTCTTCCAGCTCGCGCACGCTCCAGCCGTGGCGCGCCGCTTCCAGCGCCAGCGCCTCGGCCTCGCGTTCGGGCAGGGTGATCAGGCAGCGGGCATGGCCCATTTCCAGCTTGCTCTCGTCGAGCAGCTTCTTGATCGAGTTCGGCAGTTCGGTGAGGCGCAGCAGGTTCGATACCGACGCGCGCGAACGACCCACCGCATCGGCGGCCTGCTGGTGGGTGAGGTCGAAGTCGTCGATCAGCCGCTTGAGCGCGTCGGCCTCTTCCAGCGGGGTGAGGTCCTGGCGCTGGATGTTCTCGATCAGCGCCATCGCCGGCACGGCCACTTCGGGCACGTCCTTCACCAGCGCGGGAATCTCGCTCAGCTGGGCGCGCTGCGCGGCGCGCCAGCGGCGCTCGCCGGCGATCAGCTCGTAGCTGTTCTTGCCGATCGCGCGCACCACCACCGGCTGGATCAGCCCCTGCGCCCGGATCGACGCGGCCAGTTCGTCCAGCGCCTCGTCGTTCCAGTGGCGGCGCGGCTGATAGGCGCCGGGCTGGATCTGCTGGATCGGCAGCATGCGCAACTCGCCCTCCTGCTCGATCACCGACGGCGTGCCGGCGCCATCGCCGCCGAGCAGGGCGTCGAGCCCGCGTCCGAGTCCACGCTTCTTGGCGGCCATGCTTACTCCTGGTGAAGATCGATCGCCGCGGCATCGCGCGCGGCGTCGGGGTCGTCGTGCATTTCGCTCAGCGCGGCGAGCGCCGCCTGGGCGCCGCGCTCGCGCCGGATGATCTCGCCGGCGAGGCCGATGTAGGCGATCGCGCCGCGCGAGCTGCGGTCGTACAGGTGGATCGGCTGGCCGTGGCTGGGCGCCTCGGCCAGGCGCACGTTGCGCGGGATGATCGAGCGCAGCACCTTGTCGCCGAAGTGCTGGGTGAGCTGCGCGGACACTTCGTTGCCGAGGTTGTTGCGCACGTCGTACATGGTGCGCAACAGGCCCTCGATCTCCAGCGCCGGATTGAGCCGCTGGCGCACCGCCTTCACCGTGTCGAGCAGGCTGGACAGCCCTTCCAGCGCGAAGTACTCGCACTGCACCGGAATCAGCAGGCCGTCGGCGGCGGTGAGCGCGTTGAGGGTGAGCAGGTTCAGCGAGGGCGGACAGTCGATCAGGATGGTGTCGTACTTGTCCCGCACCTTGGCCAGCTGCTCCTTGAGCCGGTGCTCGCGCGCCAAAGCGTCCATCAGCTTGAGCTCGGCGGCGGTGAGGTCGCCGTTGCCGGGCAGCAGGTCGTAGTGCGCCTCGGTGGCGACGATGGCGCGCTCGATCGGCGCTTCTTCGAGCAGCACCTCGCAGCCGTTCGGCTTGGCCTCGCGCTTGTCCACGCCCGACGCCATGGTGGCGTTGCCCTGCGGGTCGAGATCGACCAGCAACACCTTGCGCTTGGCCGCGGCCAGCGATGCGGCGAGATTGACGGCGGTGGTGGTCTTGCCGACGCCGCCCTTCTGGTTGGCGACAGCGATGATGCGAGCCATGTGTCGTCGGTACCGTGCGCTGGCGAAAAGGAGGGCTAGGTTAGCAGGCCGCCGCGCCGTGGGCGGGGCTGGCCGCATGCTCGATCACGGCAAGATGGCGCTCGCCCTCCAGCCCCGGCACGGCAAGCACGTGCATGGCGGTCAGGGCGAAGCCCGGCGGCAGTCCGGCCAACTCGTCGTCGGGGCGGCGGCCCTTCATCGCCAGCCAGCGTCCGCCGGGAGCGAGCAGATGACCGCCCCAGCCGAGCATGTCGGCGAAGCTGGCAAACGCACGCGCGGTGATGCAGTCGAAGCTGCCTTCCACGTCTTCCACCCGCGACTGCACCGCCTGCACGCCGTCGAGCTTGAGCGCGCGGATCGCCTCTCGCAGGAAGCGCACCTTCTTGCCGTTGGAATCCACCAGGGTGATCGCGCGGCCGGGCGCGGCGATCGCCAGCACGATGCCGGGCAGGCCGGGGCCGGTGCCCAGGTCCGCCAACGTCGCGCCGGTGACGTGGGGCAGGATCGCCAGCGAGTCGAGCAGGTGGCGGGTCACCATCTCGGCCGGGTCGCGCACGGCGGTGAGGTTGTAGGCGGCGTTCCAGCGCGCCAGCAGGGCCTGGTAGTCGAGCAGCCGCGGCACGGCGTCCGCGGGCAGCGCGAGGCCGAGCGCGGCGATGCCCGCTTCCAGGCGGCTTTGCAGGGCGGAGCGCTCGGTCATGTCGGTTCCGGTGAAACGTGGCCGGTGAGTATCCGGCGGTCGGCAGGCAAAAGAAAACCCGCCGAAGCGGGTAGGCAAGGTGCAACTCCCCTGGCGCGGCCGCTCTGGGGCGGCGCTGCGCGGATGTGCGCTCAGGCGATTTCCAGCTCCACGCGGGTCACCAGCATGCCGCGCTCGCGCAGCACGCCATTGATCGCCTGCTTGATGCGCGTGCCGAGGTCGCGCCGATCGGCCGTAGCGGCGGCCGGCTCGCCAAGCAGCGCGTCCAGCGCGCTGCGGCGGATCAACTGGGCCGCGTCGTCGATCACCGCGTCGGCGCGCTCGGGCTCCAGCACCTGCCAGTACACGGTGCCGCGCAGCTCGTGGTTGTCGACCTGCGCCTGCTCGAAACGCAGCACCTGCCCGGCGAGGTCGATGCGGTGCCCGATCCGGTCCAGCCCCGGCAGCACCCAGTGCGTGCCCGGCTGCAGCAGGCGCAGCGGCCGGCCCCGGCGATACAGGCTGTGCACCTGACCCGCCGGCACATGTCGCACCGCGCTGGCGGCGAGGCCGGCGGAAGCGACAACGAGGGCGAAGGTCAGAGCAAGCATGATTCAGATCAGCAAGTTAGGAGGAATATCGCGTTTGAAGGCGAGGTTTAGCGTACAGCGAACTGTATCGCCTTGGATTAATATAAATTTAACCGGTGGCAGCTGTCCACTGCGCATTCCGTGATGCACACCACAGCCAGGCGATGTCGCGCCCGTGGAAGCGCTTCTGCCGTGCCGGGTTAGCGGCGATCACCGCGACCGCTTGAGGCGGGATGGGTCACAGGGTCCTGCCTCCGCCGGCGTGTGTTGCGCTGCAAGAACCCTGCAGCCCTGCGCGGGCGGTTGCCAAAGCGCATGGGCGCGGGGCCGGCCAAACGGAACCCATGAACCTCGAACTCACCGTGACGCGATGCAGCAACCAGCTGTTTTGCAAAAGCTTTACAACTGCGCATGAAAACGTTTACGTTCCGCCCAGCGCCGGGTCCGCGGGCGCGGCGAGGGCATGACCGTGGCGACAGTGACGATCAAAGACGTGGCGCGGGAGGCCGGTGTGTCCGTGGCCTCCGTGTCGCGTGCCTTGAACGGCAGCGGCGGCGTCACCGCCGACACCGAGCAACGCATCCGCGCCGTCGCCGCACGCCTGCGCTACGTGCCGCACAGCGCCGCGCGCAGCCTGATCACCCGCCGCACCCACACCATCGGCGCGCTGCTGCCCGACCTGTACGGGGAGTTCTTCTCGGAACTGATCCGCGGCATTGATCTGGCCGCGCGCGCGCGCGGCCTGCATTTGCTGGTTTCAAGTGCGCACGATGGCGTCGAGGAAGCCGCCGCCGCCCTGCGCGCCATGCGCGGGCGCGTCGACGGCATGCTGATCCTGTCCTCGCGCGCCGACCGGAAATTCCTGCACGCCAATCTGCCCGAGGGATTGCCCACGGTGCTGCTCAACAGCGCGGTGCGCGACCCGCAGTACCAGGTGCTCAACATCGACAACGAAGGCGGCGCGCGCGCCATGGTGCGCCACCTGGTCGACGTCGGTCACCGGCAGATCGCATTCATCACCGGGCCCGCCGGCAACTTCGATGCCGCGCAGCGCGAGCACGGCTACCGCGCCGCGATGGCCGAGCTTGCCGCCGGCGCGCCGGTGCGGGTGGTGGCCGGCGAGTTCACTGAAGAGTCGGGCTACCGCGCCGGGCGCGAACTGCTCGCCACGGGCACGCGTCCGCAAGCGGTGTTCGCCGGCAACGACATGATGGCGATCGGCTGCCTCTACGCCTTCCAGGAAGCCGGCCTCGAGGTACCGCGCGACATCGCGGTGGCCGGCTTCGACGATATTCCGATTGCCCGTTATGTCACCCCGGCACTGACCACGGTGCGCGTGCGCATCGTGGATCTGGGGTGCAGTGCACTGGAGCGACTGGCCGCGTTGCTGGATGCCTCCGACCAGACCACGACACCCTCGGCCGACACGCTCGACTGCGAGGTGGTGGTGCGCGACAGCGGCGGCGCGCGTCTGCACGACAACACATTAACCAAGAAAGCCCGCTGAGGGCACATCAGCAACATCCCTGTGGGAGGGTCGTCATGAAGGCTCCGCTTCAATTGAAAAAGAAACTGCTCGCCAGCGTCATCGCCACCACCGTGGTGGCCATTGGCGCAGCGCCATCGACGGCATGGAGCCAGTCCGCCTACGCCACGCTGCGCGGCAATGCACCTGCCAATGCGCAGGTCACGGCGTTCAACCCGGCCACAGGCACCACCCGCCGCACCACCGCCAGCGCCGACGGCAGCTACACCCTGACCGGCCTGCAGCCCGGCACCTACCAGGTGGATGCAGGTCCGGGCACGCAACAGGCGGTGACGCTGACGGTGGCTTCGACCACCACGCTCGACCTGGCCGCGGCCAGCGAGGCACCGTCGGCCGCCAACGCCACCACCCTCGGCGGGGTCACCGTGTCGGCCACCACGCTGCAGGAAGTGAAGACGCCCGAGGTGGGCGGCACCATCTCACTGCACCAGATCAACACCATTCCGCAGATCTCGCGCAACTTCCTGGAATTCGCGGACACCGTGCCGGGCATGATTTTCGAGGTCAGCTCCAACGGCAACACCACGCTGCGCGGCGGCGCGCAGAACAAGAGCTCCACCAACGTCTATATCGACGGCGTGGGCCAGAAGAGCTATGTGAAGGAAGGCGGCATCAGCGGCCAGATCGGCAGTCAGGGCAATCCGTTTCCGCAGCTGGCGATCGGCGAATACAAGGTGATCACCTCCAACTACAAGGCCGAGT
>DASUJJ010000067.1:0-8475 GCA_036279335.1 Dyella sp. | reverse complement strand
CCGCCCAGCCACACCATGCCGATGGTTACCGCAATCACCAGCGTGGCCGAGCCGAAGTCAGGCTGTGCCAGCAGCAGCAGCACGATGACGCCCGCCACGATCACCGGACGCAGCAGGCCCCAGAAGGTGGTTTCCACGCTTTCGCGGTAGCGCACCAGGAAGCTCGCCACATAAACCACCAGGATCAGCTTCACCGCCTCCACCGGCTGGAAACTGATCACCACGAAGTTGAGCCAGCGGCGCGCGCCGTTGATGCGCATGCCGAAGTGCGGCACGAACACCGCCAGCAGCAGCAGCCCGCCAGCCAGCAGCAGCGGCACGGAGTATTTCTCCAGCAGCTTCAGCTCCACGCGCATGGCGAGGCCCGCCAGAACGAGCCCCAGCGAGAGATAGAGCAGGTGCTTCTTGAGGTAGTAGAACGCGCCGATATGCTGGCTGTCGGCCACCGCGATCGAGCTGGAGGCCACCATCACCACGCCCATGCTCGCCAGCGCCACCAGGCCGAGCAGCAGCAGCAGGTCAAAGCTGCCGCGCGGCCCCTGCCGCTTCACCGCCTGGCGGGTACCGAAGCCGAACATCAGCGCACCTTCAACGTGGCAAGACCGATCAGCACCAGCACCACGCTGATGATCCAGAAGCGCACGATCACGCGGGGCTCGGGCCAGCCCTTGAGCTCGAAGTGATGGTGGATCGGCGCCATCCGGAAGATGCGCTTGCCGGTGAGCTTGAAGCTGGCCACCTGCATCATCACCGAGGCGGTTTCCATCACGAACACGCCGCCCATCACCAGCAGCACGATCTCCTGCCGCACGATCACCGCGATCGCCGCCAGCGCCGCGCCAATCGCCAGCGCGCCCACGTCGCCCATGAAGACCTGCGCCGGGTACGTGTTGAACCACAGGAAGCCCAGCCCGGCCCCGGCCAGCGCGCCGCAGTAGATCGACAGCTCGCCCGCGCCCGGAATCGAGGGAATGCCCAGGTATTCGGAGAACACCTTGTTGCCCGCCAGGTAGGCGAACACGCCCAGCGCGCCGGAGACCAGCACGGTCGGCATGATCGCCAGCCCGTCGAGGCCGTCGGTGAGGTTCACCGCGTTGGAGAAGCCCACGATCATGAAGTAGGCCAGCACCACGAACAGCCCACCGAGCGGAATCGCCACCTGCTTGAACAACGGCACGTACAGCGCCGTTTCGGCGGGCAGCTGGGCGGTGTGGAACAGGAACCAGGCGGCGATCAGGCCGAACACCGACTGCCAGAAATACTTCCAGCGCGAGGCCAGCCCGCGGCTGTCGCGCAACACGATCTTGCGGTAGTCGTCGTAGAAGCCGATCGCGCCGAAGCCCAGCGTGACCGCCAACACCAGCCACACGTAGCGGTTGTGCAGGTCGGCCCACAGCAGCGTGGCAATCGCAATCGACAGCAGGATCATCACGCCGCCCATGGTCGGCGTGCCGGCCTTGGTCAGGTGGCTCTGCGGGCCATCGCTGCGCACCACCTGACCGGCCTTGAGATGGGCCAGCCGGCGGATTACCGCCGGCCCGAACAGCAGCGACATCGCCAGCGCCGTGAGCGCCGCCATGATGGTGCGGAAGGTGATGTACTGGAACAGGTGGATGGCGGTGTAGTGGCGGGCCAGCCAGTCGGACAGTTCAAGCAGCATGGGGCGCGCCTCCGCGGTCGTCTTGGGGGCGCAATGCCGAGACCACCTGGTCCATGCCCGCCGAACGCGAGCCCTTGACCAGGCAGGTAACGCCGGGGTGCAGCAACGGCCGCAGTGCGTCGGCCAGCTCGTGCTTGCTGTGGAAATGCTGCGCGCCGCGGCCGAACGCCTCGACGGCAGCCGCACTCAGCGGACCGGTCGCAAGCAGCCGTTCGATCCCGCGCGCGGCCGCATGCGCGCCGATGCCTGCATGCATGGCCCGCGCGTTGGCACCCAGCTCGGCCATGTCGCCGAGCACCAGCAGGCGCTCGCCCGCCGCCAGCGCGAGGGTGTCGATGGCCGCCGTGACGGAACCCGGATTGGCGTTGTAGCTGTCGTCGATCAGGGTCCAGCCGCCGGGCATGGCTTCCACCTTCAGACGACCGGCGACGCCATCGACTTGCTCAAGGCCGGTCACGATGGTCGCCAGCGGCACGTCCAGCGCCAGCGCAATGGCGCTCGCCGCCAGCGCGTTGGCTATGTTGTGGCGACCGGCCAGCGGCAGCGCGATCTGCGCGTCGCCCTGCGGGGTCTTCAGCACGAAGCGCGAGCCGTCGACTCGCTGCTCAATGATTTCCGCCGTGATGTCGGCCGGCTGTTCCAGCCCGTAGCGCAACACGCGGCGCGAGCCGGCAAGCCCGGCGAAGAACGGCGCGAACGCGTCGTCGGCGTTGATGATCGCCACGCCGTCGGCGGGCAGCGCCTGGTACAGCGCGCCCTTGGTTTCGGCCACGCCCTCGATGCTGCCCATGCGCTCCAGGTGCGCCGGCGCGATGCAGGTGATCACGCCCACATCCGGTCGCGCGATGGCGGCGAGATAGGCGATGTCGCCGGGCTTGCCGGCACCCATTTCCAGCACCGCGAACTCGGTGTCCTGCGGCATCGCCAGCAGGGTCAGTGGCAGGCCCAGTTCGTTGTTGTAGTTGCCGGCGTTGAGGTGGGTGCGGCCGTGCCGCGCCAGGATCGCCGCGGCGAGCGTCTTCACCGTGGTCTTGCCGTTGGAACCGGTGATGCCCACCACACGCACGTGGCGCTGCGCGCGCACCGCGCTGGCCAGGTCGCCGAGCGCTGCGGCGGCGTCATTCACCAGCACCTGCGCAATGGCGAGATCGAGCTTGCGCGTGACCATCGCCGCCGCCGCCCCGCGGGCCATCGCATCGGCCACGTAGTCGTGCCCATCGACCCGCTCGCCCGGCAGCGCCACGAACAGGTCGCCAGGCTTGAGCTTGCGGGTGTCGATCGCCACGCCCTGCACCGGCACGTCGGCGCCGAGGCGCTGGCCGCGGGTCCATACGGCGATGGTGTCGAGCGACATCATGCGCAGGCCTCCAGCGCGGCCCGGGCCACGGCCAGATCGTCGAACGGACGCTTGCCCTGGGCGCCCTCCTGGTAGGTTTCGTGGCCCTTGCCGGCCACCAGCAACACGTCGCCGGCGCGGGCCAGCGACAGCGCGAGGCGGATCGCCGCCTCGCGGTCGCGTTGCACGCGGGCGCGGGCCGGCTCGGCAAAGCCGGCCACGATCTGCGCCACGATGGCGTCGCCGTCCTCGTTGCGCGGGTTGTCGTCGGTGACGATGGCGACATCGGCCAGACGCTCGGCGATCGCGCCCATCACCGGGCGCTTGCCCGCGTCGCGCTCGCCGCCGCAGCCGAACACGCAAAGCAGCTTGCCGGCGCAGTGAGCGCGCAGCGCGGTGAGCGCCTGCTCCAGCGCATCGGGGGTGTGGGCGTAATCGATCACCACCAGCGGCTGGCGCTGGCCATCGCCGAGGCGATTCATGCGGCCATTCACCGGCGTCAGTGATTCCAGCGCCGCAACCACCTGCTCGAACGGCTCGCCGAGCGCGCCGAGGCAGGCCACCACGGTGAGCAGGTTGGCGACGTTGAAGCGTCCCAGCAGCGGACTGCGGATCGCGCGCGATCCCCACGGCGTATGCAACTGGAAGGCCAGGCCTGCGCCGGAGGTCACGATGCCGCTGGCCGACACTTCGGCGTCCACCTGACCGGCCGCGCTCACGCGCAGGCGGGGCAGCGTGGCCGGCAACCGCTCGGCCAGCGCGGCGCCGAAGGCGTCGTCGATGTTCACCACCGCCACCTGCAGGCCCGGCCAGGCGAACAGGCGTGCCTTGGCCTCGCCGTAGGCCTCCATGCTGCCGTGGTAGTCGAGGTGGTCGTGGGTGAGGTTGGTGAAGGCGGCAACCTCGAACTCCACCGCATTGACCCGCCCCTGCACCAGCGCGTGCGAGGAGACCTCCATCGCCACGTGGCTGGCACCGGCGTCGCGGAACGCGGCGAGCCTGGCCTGCACGCTGATCGCGTCGGGCGTGGTGCGCTCGCCTTCGCGCAGCTGACCGACCAGGCCGGCACCCAGGGTGCCGATGCTGGCGGCGCGATGGCCAAGCCGATCCAGCGCCTGCGCCACCAGTTGGACGGTGGAGGTCTTGCCGTTGGTGCCAGTGACGCCCACCACGCGCAGCGCCTGCGAGGGATGGCGATGGAAGCGTGCGGCGATCTCGCCCACGTGCCCGGTCAGTGCGTCGACCCACACCACGGGAACGCCAAGTGCAGGCGCATCGTGCGGGGCGGGCGCCTCGGCAATCACCGCCACCGCACCGCGTGCCACCGCGTCGGCGGCGAAGGCGATGCCGTGCTGGCGTGCCCCGCGCAATGCGACGAACGCAAAGCCGGGCCGTGCGTCGCGCGAGTGGAGGGTGAGCCCGGACACGACCAGACCGCCCATCGCGGCGGTGTCGGCGAAGCCCAGCAGCAGCCGGTCGAGGCGCGTGCCGGTCATGGCGTCACCCGATCCACGGGCGCCTCTTCAATATTCGGCGCGTCCGGCCGCTCGCTGCCGATCAGGCCGTTCGTGCCCTGCATCGGGCCACCCACGTACCAGCGACCGATGTTGTCCGGCGGAATGTCGAGCAGCCGCAGCGCGCCCTCCATCACCTTGGCAAATACCGGGCCCGACACGAGCCCGCCGTAGTAGCTGCCCTTCTTGGGGTTGTCGATCATCACGGCGGCGGCGAGTCGCGGATTGGTGGCCGGCACCAGGCCGGCGAACGCGGCGCCGTAGGCATCCTCGGCATAGCCGCCGCCCTGGGCCTTGTGCGCCGTGCCGGTCTTGGCAGCCACCGCATAGTTGGCGATCCAGGCCCACGGCGCGGCGGTGCCACCGGGCTGGGTGGTGGTCTCCATCATGTCGACCACCTCGCGCGCGACGCGCGGATCGACCACCGCCGTGGTCTCGGACCGGCCGCCCTTGATGAAGGTGGGCCTGTGCAGCACACCGCCGTTGCCCAGCGCCGCATACGCGGTGGCCAGCTGCAGCGCGGTGGCATTGAGACCGTAGCCGTAGCCGAGGATCGCCTGTTCGAGCGGACGCCAGTCGCGGCCAATGCGCAGGTGTCCGGACGCCTCGCCCGGAAAGCCGCTCTGGGTGGAGTTGCCGAAGCCGAACGCGCGATAGGTGTTGTACATCAGCGCGGTATCGAGCTCCATCGCGATGTGCGCGGCGCCCACGTTGCTGGACTTGGTGATCACCTGGGTCGGCGTGATCACGCCGTAATCGTGGGTATCGTGGATGTCGTGCCCACCGAAGTACCAGTGGCCGCCCGTGGTATCGATGGCCGGACTGGTGGGCGTGAACTTGCCGCTGGAAAGCGCCGCCGCCATCAGGATCGGCTTGATGGTGGAACCGGGCTCGAACACGTCGGTGACGGCGCGGTTGCGGCGCGCGGAGACTTCGCTGGCGCCCACGGCGTTGGGGTTGAAGGTGGGGATGTTGACCATCGCCAGCACCTCGCCCGTCTTCACGTCGAGGATCACCATGGTGCCGGAGTCGGCCTGCGACTTTTCCACGGCCGCCTTCAGCTCGCTGTAGGCGAGAAACTGGATGCGTCGGTCGATGCTGATCGTGAGGTTCCTGCCCGGCGTGGGCTCGCTCACCTGCTCGACGTCCTCGACGATGTGTCCCTTGTTGTCGCGGATCACCCGCTTCTTGCCCGGCTTCCCGGACAGCCAGTCGTCAAACGCCAGCTCCAGGCCCTCCTGGCCGTGGTCGTCGATGTTGGTGAAACCCAGCACATGCGCGGTGACTTCGCCGGAGGGGTAGTAGCGGCGAAATTCCCGCTGGCCGTTGATGCCGGGAATGGCCAGATCGAGCACCACCTTGGCCTGCTCCGGGCTCATCTGCCGCTTGAGGTAGGCGAACTCGCGATTGGCGCGCTTCTCCAGGTACTGGCGCAGCTCGTCCGGCTGGGTGCCCAGCGCAGCGGCCAGCTGCGGCAGCTGCTCGTCGTTTTCCAGCACCTTTGCCGGCACGGCGGTAATCGACACCATCGGCGTGGAAACCGCCAGGGGCTCGCCGTTGCGGTCGAAGATGGAACCGCGCGACACGGCGATCGGCACTTCGCGCAGGAAGCGGGCGTCGCCCTGCTCCTGATAGAACTCCTTGCGTATCACCTGCACGTCAAAGGCACGCGCGGCCAGGGCGAGCGAGACCAGGCCAAACAGGCTCATCACCACCGTCAGGCGACGGCGCGGGCTGGGCCCGGTGGCGCGGCGTCGGCCCGACTGCAGCGGCACGCCCTGGCGGTGCCGGCTCATCGGCGCACCAGCTGGATGTTGGTCGGCGTCGGCGCGACCATGCCGAGCTTGGCGCGCGCTTCTTCGTCGATGCGCCGCGGCTCCGCCCAGGTTGCCTGTTCCAGCTCGAGCCGGCCGTATTCCACATTGAGATCGTCGCGCTGGTTCTGCAGCGAGGTGAGCTGCACGAACAGCACGCGGCTCTGGTGCCGCGTCCACACCACGCCAAGCGCGCTGATCAGCACCAGGCAGAGCAGGCCTACCAGGGCGATGGCGCCGAAGATCCTCATGCGAGTTTCTCCGCCACGCGCAGCACCGCCGAGCGCGAGCGCGGGTTGCTCGCCTGTTCGGCATCCGAGGGGAACTGCGCCTTGCCCACCGCCGCCAGCCGCGCCGGCGCAGCTTCCACCGGGGGACCGCGCCGGCTGCCCTGCACGCGGCCGGAGTGGTCACGGATGAACAGCTTGACCGCGCGATCCTCCAGCGAGTGGAAGCTGATGACGGACAGGCGGCCGCCGACCTTGAGGCGTTCCAGCGCCGCGTCGAGCCCGCGCTGCAGCGATTCGAGCTCGCCGTTCACGCGGATGCGCAGCGCCTGAAAGCTGCGCGTGGCCGGATGCTTGCCCGGCTCGCGCCGGCCGACGACGCGCTCGATCAGCGCAGCCAGTTGGCCGGTGCGGGTGAACGGCGTGGCGTCGCGGTCGGCGACGATGGCGCGGGCGATGCGGCGCGCGTGGCGCTCCTCGCCGAACTTCCACAGCACCTCGGTGATCTCGCGCTCGTCGGCACGGGCCAGGAACTCGGCCGCGCTCTCGCCTTGGGTGGTGTCCATGCGCATGTCCAGCGGCGCATCGGCCATGAAGCTGAAGCCGCGCGCCGCTTCGTCCAGCTGCGGCGAGGACACGCCCAGGTCGAGCAGGATGCCGTCCAGCCCCGCGGCGGTCTCGTCCCACTCGGCGAGGCTGGAGAAATTGTCGTGGCGGATGCTAACGCGCGAATCAGCGGCGAACTCGGCCTGCGCGGCGGCAATCGCCTGCGGGTCACGGTCCATCAACAGCAACCGGCCATCGGGACCCAGGCGCGACAGCACGGCGCGGGCGTGACCGCCGCGACCAAAGGTGCCATCCAGATAGCGCCCGCCCGATTTCACGGCGAGACCCTCCACAGCTTCGCCCAGCATCACCGGAATGTGCTGCAGCGACGCCGAGCCTGAATTGGTATTCCGGCTCTGGGCCATGCTGCACTCCCGCTCCCGTCCCGCACTTTGTCGCTGCACCGCCTGAAAACTCAGAGGCGCAGATCGGCCATGTCACTGGTGATGTCGTCTTCGCCGATGGTCTGGCGGATCTTTGCCAGGTGCGCCTGCTCGCTCCACAGCTCGAACTTGTTGCCCATGCCCAGCAGCACCGCCCGCTTTTCGATCCCCGTGGTGCCGCGCTGGCTGGCCGGCAGCAGGATGCGCGCGGCGCTGTCCGGCTCGACCACCGCGGCGGCGCCCACCAACTTCATCTGCAGGTTGCGGTGGGCCGCCTTCACGCTGGGCAACGCATTGACCTGGTCGCGCACCTGCTCCCACTCCGAGTACGGAAACAGCCACAGGCAGCCGTGCTCGAACGGGTTGTAGGTGATCACCAGACGATTGGCGCAGGCGCCCGTCACCAGCTCCCGGTACAGCGTCGGGATGGCCAGGCGGCCCTTGTCGTCTACGGTGATGGCGGTTTCGCCCTGGAACACGCTCGATGACTCCACTAAAACCCACGATTTCACACCGAAACCCACGATAGTCTCGCCCCCTGAGACTGTCAAGGGAATTTCTTTTGTGAATCAAGGAGTAAAGGCAAAGAGGTGACGACAATTCACCCCTTACATGAGGAAGCGAGCCAAGGCGCTTGAATGACAGGCTTTTTTGTCTTTTTCACACCCGCCGCATTCGCCTGCAACGCGGCCGCGGGGCATGAATCCGCGTTCAGCCAGAGCCGGCCAACGAAAAACCCCGGGCGGTGACCCGCCCGGGGTGGAGAAAGGTGGAGTCGGCCTGTAAGCCGGGTTCTGTACGTCTTGCGACGCGACAGTCATTCCTCTCGGCCAGGCGTCGCCGCCTGGCTCCAGCAACCTACCCGGGAACAACGCGGGCCGCGTTATCGTTCCCCTATTTGGTCTTGCTCCGAGTGGGGTTTACCGTGCCGTACG
>DASUJJ010000066.1:0-3532 GCA_036279335.1 Dyella sp. | reverse complement strand
CCCCGACTGGCCTGCCGCTTTGGCCCGGACAGGTCGCGGCTGAAGCCGCTCCTACAACTGCCTGGGGCCCGGATCGCTGTGGGAGGGGCTTTGGCCCCGACGCCGGGCTCTCGCCTCATCCCGCCGCGGGCGCATCCGGCTGCAGCTCGGGCACCGCGGCGCGAAACGCCGCCAGCTCCATGCAGGCAGCATGGATGCGCTGCACGGTGGGATATGGGTCCAACGGCAGCTGCCAGCGCACGGCGTTGTAGATCTGCGGCACCAGGCAGAGGTCGGCGAGCCCCGGCGTGTCACCGTGGCAAAACGCGCCGGTGGCCACGTTGTCGGCCAGCAGCGCCTCGATGGCGGCAAAGCCCTGCCCCATCCAGTGCCGCGACCACTCCGCGCGTTGCGCCTCGGTGGCGCCGAACTGGCGCTCCAGCTGCTGCAGCACGCGCAGATTGCCCAGGGGATGGATGTCGCAGGCAATGGTCAGCGCCAGCGCGCGCACTCGCGCCCGTCCGCGCGGATCGACCGGCAGCAGGGGCGGCTCCGGGTAGATCTCGTCGAGATATTCGACGATGGCGAGCGACTGGGTGAACACGCGCTCGCCGTCCACCAGGGCCGGCACCAGTTCCTGCGGATGGAGCGCGCGGTAGGCCGCGCTGTGCTGTTCACCGCCGCCGCGCACCAGGTGAACCGGATGGTTTTCCCAGCGCAGTCCCTTGAGCTCGAGCGCGACACGCACCCGATAGGCAGCAGTGGAACGCCAGTAGCCGTAAAGAGCGAGGTCCGAAGCCATGTGAACGTCCTCCGCAGAAAGGTGGTCGGGATCGGCGGCCAGCATACCTGTGCACGGGTTTGCATCGCTGAAAGGCGGCCGCGACAATGGGCGGCTGCGGGGCGGCGGACCAGCGCGGCCCCTTCCCTTTTGCTGCACCTGCGATCCCACCAGGAGTCCTGCCGTGTCCTTTCTCCGCATGAGCGACCTTGATCTGCGCGGCAAGCGCGTGCTGATCCGCGAAGACCTCAACGTGCCGATCGAAAACGGCCGCATCACCTCCACCCAGCGGCTGGACGCCTCGCTGCCGACCATCCAGGCGGCGCGCGACGCCGGCGCCCGGGTGATGGTGCTCTCGCACCTGGGCCGTCCGAAGGAAGGCCAGTTCGACGAGGAATCGTCGCTGGCGCCGGTGGCCGGCTGGCTGGGCGACAAACTCGGCAAGCCGGTGCGACTGGTGCGCGACTACCTTGACGGCGTCGAGGTGGCCGACGGCGAGGTGGTGGTGCTGGAGAACTGCCGCATGAACGTCGGCGAGGGCAAGGACGACGAGGCGCTGTCGAAAAAGTACGCCGCGCTGTGCGACATCTTCGTCATGGATGCCTTCGGTACCGCGCACCGCGCACAGGCCTCCACCCACGGCGTGATCCGCTTCGCAGCCGTCGCCGCCGCCGGTCCGCTGCTGGCGGCCGAGCTCGACGCGCTGGGCAAGGCGCTGGAGCACCCGGCCAAGCCGCTGCTGGCGATTGTCGCCGGCTCCAAGGTGTCCACCAAGCTCACCCTGCTGGAAAACCTGATCGGCAAGGTCGATCAGCTGATCGTGGGCGGCGGCATCGCCAACACCTTCATCGCCGCGGCCGGCCACAACGTGGGCAACTCGCTGTACGAGCGCGACCTGCTCGACGCGGCGAAGAAGGTCATCGCCGACGCCAAGCGCCGCGGCGCCGAGGTGCCGATGCCGGTGGACGTGGTGGTCGCGCCGGAGTTCTCCGCGCACGCCCCGGCCACGGTGAAGCCGGTGGACCAGGTCAAGGACGGCGAGATGATCCTGGACATCGGGCCGGAGACGGCCAAGCGCTACGCCGAGCTGATCGCCAAGGCCGGCACCGTGGTGTGGAACGGCCCGGTCGGCGTGTTCGAGTTCGACGCCTTCGGCAAGGGCACCGAGACGCTGGCCCGCGCCATCGCCGCATCAAACGCCTTCTCGATCGCCGGCGGCGGCGACACGCTGGCCGCGGTGGACAAGTACGGCATCGAGAAGGACGTGTCCTACATCTCCACCGGCGGCGGCGCCTTCCTCGAATTCCTGGAAGGCAAGGAACTGCCGGCAGTGGCCGCGCTCAAGGCGCGCGCCAACGGTTGATCATCGATTCTGTAGGAGCGCACCCTGTGCGCGAACGCTCTTGTTGCGATATGCCAAAGAGCGTTCGCGCACAGGGTGCGCTCCTACGGGTCAGGCGCCACGCCCAACGATGCGCCGCACCGCTGCGATCACCCGCTCGACATCGGCGTCAGACAGCCCCGGCGAGAGCGGCAGGCTGACGGTCTGGCGGCCCAGGCGCATGGCATGGGGCCACCGCTCCGGTGACCAGCCGTAGCGCTGCTGGTAGTACGGGTGCTCGGGCACGGACAGGTAGTGCACGCCGGTGCCGATACGCGCGGCGTTCATCGCATCGAGGAAGGCATCGCGTGCGACGCCGCAGCGCGCCTCGTCGATCATCACCGTGTACAGGTGCAGGCCGTGGCGGGTGTCGGCTTCGGGCGCCGCCGGCAGGCCGATCGGCAGATCGGCGAAGGCTTCGTCGTAGCGCTGCCAGATCGCCTGCCGGCGCAGCCAGTGCGCTTCCACCTTGGCCAGCTGCGGCAGGCCGATCGCCGCCTGCAGGTCCATCATGTTGTATTTGAAACCGCACTCCAGCACCTGGTAGTGCTTGTAGCCGGCATCGCCGAAACGGTGCCAGGCGTCCTTGCTCATGCCGTGCAATGCCAGCATGCGCGCCCGTGCGATGCGTGCGGGATCGCGGCCCAGGATCATGCCGCCTTCCCCGGTCACCACGTTCTTGGTGACGTAGAAGCTGAAGCAGCCGAAGTCGCCGAAGGTACCGGCCGGCTGGCCGCGGAAGGTGGTCTCGATGGCGTGCGCGCAGTCCTCGATCACCACCAGATCGTGCTTGCTCGCGATTGCCATGATGCGATCCATCGCGCACGGCCGCCCAGCGAAATGCACCGGGACGATCGCGCGCGTTCGAGGCGTGATCGCCGCCTCGATCGCATCCGGATCGATGTTCTGGGTGTGCGGGTCGACATCGGCCAGCACCGGCGTGAGCCCGGCGTGCTCGATCGCGTTGACCGTGGCGCAGAAGGTGAGCGGCGTGGTGATCACCTCGCTGCCCGGCTCGAGGCCGGACGCCACCATGCTCACGTGCAGCGCCGCGGTGCAGGAGTTCACGGCGGCGACGCGCTCGGCACTGGCCTGCCGGTAGGCCGCAAAGGCCTGCTCGAAGCGCGCAACCCGCGGGCCGGTGCCGAGCCAGCCCGAGCGCAGGCAGGCGGTCACCTCGGCGATCTCCTCCTCGCCGATGCTCGGTGCGCCAAAGACAATGAAGCGGTCGTGTTCGGCCATGCCGGCGTCCTGGTCAAAGGCATCGGGCCGCTCGCGCGGCCCGATGGAAGGGTGAGGCCCGGGCTCAGCCCACCACGCGCTTGACCGCGTCCACCACATGGCTGACGGTGAAGCCGAAGTGCTCGAACAGCTGCGGCGCCGGTGCCGAC
>DASUJJ010000065.1:0-6137 GCA_036279335.1 Dyella sp. | reverse complement strand
GCACCACCGACCGCATCCCGGTCGCCGTGATGGAGAATGAGGACAAGCGTTGGTACGGCGTGCAGTTCCACCCCGAAGTGACCCACACGAAGCAGGGCGGGGCGCTGCTCAAGCGCTTCATCACCGAGATCTGCGGTTGCGCCACGCTGTGGACCGCGGCCAACATCATCGAGGACCAGATCGCCCGGGTGCGCGAGCAGGTGGGCGACGATCACGTGCTGCTGGGCCTGTCCGGCGGCGTGGATTCGTCGGTGGTGGCCGCGCTGCTGCACAGGGCGATCGGCGACCGGCTGACCTGCGTGTTCGTCGATACCGGCCTGCTGCGCTGGCAGGAGGGCGACCAGGTGATGGCGATGTTCGCCGCCGAGGCCGAGGCGGGCGGCATGGGCATCAAGGTGATCCGGGTGAATGCGGCCGAGCGCTACTTCGCCGCCCTGGCCGGCGTCAGCGATCCGGAGGCCAAGCGCAAGATCATCGGCGGCCTGTTCGTGGAGATCTTCGACGAGGAGTCGGAGAAGATCATCGCCGCCGGCGGCAACGTGAAGTGGCTGGCGCAGGGCACCATCTACCCCGACGTGATCGAGTCCGCCGGCAGCAAGACCGGCAAGGCGCACGTGATCAAGAGCCACCACAACGTGGGCGGCCTGCCGGCGCACATGAAGCTCAAGCTGGTCGAGCCGCTGCGCGAGCTGTTCAAGGACGAGGTGCGCCGCATCGGCGTCGAACTTGGCCTGCCGCGCGCCATGGTCTACCGCCATCCGTTCCCCGGCCCGGGGCTGGGCGTGCGCATCCTGGGCGAGGTGAAGCCGGAATACGCCGAGCTGCTGGCCCGCGCCGATGCCATCTTCATCGAGGAACTGCGCGCCTGGGATCTGTACGACAAAACCAGCCAGGCGTTTGCCGTATTCCTGCCGGTGAAATCGGTGGGCGTGGTGGGTGACGCCCGCGCCTACGAATGGGTGATCGCGCTGCGTGCGGTGGAAACCATCGACTTCATGACGGCGCACTGGGCGCACCTGCCGTACGAGTTTCTCGGCAAGGTTTCAAATAGAATTATCAATGAGTTGCGCGGTGTTTCTCGCGTGGTTTATGACATCAGCGGCAAGCCGCCGGCCACGATCGAGTGGGAGTGAGGAAAATCAACGGCTTGCGCCGGACCGGGTGACTTCTCACCTGATGCATTTTTCTCACAAACACTCCGCAACCAGCTGATATGTCAGACGAATCGACGACAACCAGCGAGCCCGACTTCAGCGAGACCGACGCCGCCCACATGCGGCGCGCCCTGCAGCTGGCCGAACACGCCCGCGACGCCGAGGACGAGGTGCCGGTGGGCGCCGTGCTGGTGCTCGATGGCGAGATCGTCGGCCTGGGCTGGAACCGCAACATCACCCTGCACGACCCCACCGCCCATGCCGAAATCATGGCCTTGCGGGCGGCCGGCGAAAAAACCGCGAACCATCGCATTCCTGGCGCCACGCTCTACGTGACGCTGGAGCCTTGCTCGATGTGTGCGATGGCGCTGGTGCATGCGCGGATCGGCCGAGTGGTCTACGCCGCCACCGATCCCAAGACCGGTGCTGCCGGCAGCGTGTTCGACACGTTGATCGACCCGCGGCACAACCATCGCATCGTGGTGCAGGGCGGGCTGCTGGCCGAGAAATCGGCCGAGATGCTGCGCAATTTCTTTCGCGCCCGGCGCTGACGCCGTCTCTTTTCCCGCGGGTTCGCCTCGGGCCCCGTAATGTGATCGAATTCACAGTCTCGGGCGGCGATCGGGCCGGCCACGAGGAGCCCTCGATCCTGCCGGGAAATGTCATGCGACTTGTCACCTACCTGCACCACGGCATGACCGGCGTGGGCGTCCTCGATCCTTCCAGCGCACGGATCCGGCCGCTGGACCTGATGGACGGCCGACCGATCCCCGACATGCTCACGCTGATCCGCGAAGGGCTCGGTGCGGTCACGCCCAGCGTGATGCGGGCGGCGATTCCGCGGGTGGAAGTGGACCTGCTGGCTCCCATTGCGCAGCCCGCGCGGAACATCTTCTGCGTGGGCAAGAACTACCAGCGCCACGCCGAGGAGTTTGCCGGCAGCGGCTATGACACCTCGTCCTCCGCCACGGTGCCCGAGGATCCGGTGGTGTTCACCAAGCTGCCCGGCGCGGTGATCGGTGACCACGACACCATCCGCTATCCGGAAGGCCTCAGCGACGCGGTGGACTACGAGGCCGAGCTGGCGGTGGTGATCGGCCGGGCGGGGCGCGGCATCCGCCGCGAGGACGCGATGGCGCACGTGTTCGGCTACACCATCATCAATGACGTCACCGCGCGCGATTGGCAGCAGCGCCACGGCCAGTGGTTCATGGGCAAATCGTTCGACACGTTCTGCCCGATGGGGCCGATCCTGGTCACTGCCGACGAGCTCGATCCGTCGGCGCTGGACATCCGCTGCTGGGTCAACGACGAGCTGCGCCAAGAGGCCAACACGCGCGACCTGATCTTCGACATCCCCACGCTGATCGCCACGATCTCCGCGGGCATCACGCTGCAGCCGGGCGACATCATCGCCACCGGCACGCCCGAGGGCGTGGGCGCCGGCTTTGATCCCCCGCGCTTCCTCAAGCCGGGCAACGAGGTGGCGATCGAGATCGAGGGGATCGGCCGCCTCGTCAACGACGTGTACTGAACCGGCATGTTCCAAACAGGCATGTTCCAAACAGGCATGTTCCAAACCGGCATGTCCTGACGCCGCCTCAGTCGTCGAGCAGGAACGCCAGCGCCTCGGCGCAAGGGGCGTCCACCTTCAGCGTGACCAGCGGATCGGCCCGCGTCACGCCCAGATTCACCGTTGCCACCGGCTTGCCGGCCTTGGCCGCCGCGGCGACGAAGCGGTAGCCGGAAAACACCATCAGCGACGAGCCGACCACCAGCACCGCGTCCGCGTCGGACCACGCCCGGGTGGCCGCTTCCACGCGTTCGCGCGGCACGTTTTCGCCGAAGAACACCACGTCCGGCTTCACGATGCCGCTGCAGGCAGGGCAGGGCGGCACGTCGAAGCGGCTGAAGTCGTGGCCGTCCAGATCGGCGTCGCCGTCGGGCGCGTCGGCGGCGTCCAGATGCGCCCAGTCCGCGTTGCGGGCCACCAGCTCGCGCTGGAAAGCGTGCCGGCCCTGGCGCCAGTCGCAGGCCATGCAGCGCACCTCGTCGAGCCGGCCGTGCAAGTCCACCACGCGCCCGCTGCCGGCGCGCTGGTGCAGGCGATCGACGTTCTGGGTGACCAGCAGCTCCACCTGTCCGCGCTGCTCCAGCGCCACCAGCGCGCGATGCGTGGTGTTCGGTTCGGCGCGGCCGAAGCGGCGCCAGCCCACCAGGCTGCGCGCCCAGTAGCGCTGGCGCGTGGTCAGCTCGTGCATGAACGCCTGGTAGGTCACCGGCGGCGTGCGCTTCCACTGGCCGTCGCGGTCGCGGTAATCGGGAATCCCCGAGTCGGTGCTGATGCCTGCACCGGTAAGCACGAACAGCCGCCGATGGGCGTCGACGAACTCGCGCAGCCGGGTATCGGCGGTGTCCTGCGCTTGCGCATTCATCGGCCAACCTCGGCGTGCAGTCGCTCGGGATGGGTGTAGACGTTGTGGCTGCCGGGACGGGCGAAGCCGACCAGGGTGAGTCCGGCACTTTTCGCCAGCTCGATCGCCAGCGCGGTCGGGGCAGAGATCGCGGCCAGCACGGTGACGCCGGCGCTGGCCGCCTTGGTCACCATCTCGTAGCTGGCGCGGCTGGTGACCAGGGCAAAGCCCGAGGCCGGATCGATGCCGCCGCGATGCAGCGCGCCGACCAGCTTGTCCAGCGCGTTGTGGCGGCCGACATCCTCGCGCACCAGCGCGATGTCGCCCGCGGCGGTGGCCCAGGCGGCGGCGTGCACGGCGCCGGTGGCGGCATTCATCGGCTGGCGCTGGTGCAGGTTGGCGAGCGCGCGCTCCAGCCCGGCATGGGTCAGGCCGACGTCGCCGTGCACCGCGCCGGGCTGGCGTACGGCGCTTTCCAGCTGGCGCGTTCCGCAGATGCCGCAGCCGCTGCGCCCGGGCAGCAGGCGCTGGCCGTCGGTGTCCAGATGCGCGCCGTGGGCGTCGTCGGCCACGGTCATGGCCAGCTCGGTGCCTTCCAGCAGCTGGCGCACGTCCACGGCGAGCAGGTCGGCCGGGCTGCGCACCAGCCCCTCGCTGAGCGAGAAGCCCAGCGCGAAGTCCTCCAGATCGTGCGGCGTGGCCATCATCACGGCGAACGAGCGGCCGTTGTAGGTCATCGCGATGGGCTGCTCCTCGGCCACCCAGTCATCGGCCGCTTCCACGGCGCCGTGGCGCCAGCGGGTGATGCGCCGCTGGACGTATCCGGGCGTCTTGTCGTCGGGAGTGGCGGCTTGGGTCATCGCTGCATCATAGCGAGCCGTCGCCGCCGATCGCCCGGGCTGCGGCATCGCGCAAGGGGTGGTGTGCCAGCGCTGCGCCCCGGCTGGCGAGGGGCGGTGCAGCGCCTTTTCGCCGCGCTTTTCGACTTTGGCCGCGGTTGTCAAAGCGATCCCCGGGCCCCATCCTTGCTGGTCAGACGCGTCCGCGCGTCGTCGCCGCACACGGACGGTTTCCCCACCCCATGAGCGATCTCCCCAGCGTCACCGAAGCCGAGCTGCGCATCCGCGCGCGCCTGCCGCTGTTCGCCAGCGAGCGCGTGCCGCTGGATGCCGCGGCCGGTCGCGTGCTGCGCCAGCCGGTGCTGGCCGAGCGCGACCAGCCGCCGTTCGACCGCGTGATGATGGATGGGGTCGCCATCGCGCAAGGTGATGTCAACCGGCAGCGTTTCGTGGTGTCCGGACGCCAGATGGCCGGCATGGCGGGCCAGGCGCTGCTCGATCCGGCCTGCTGTATCGAAGTCACCACCGGCGCCCCGCTGCCGGACGGCTGCGATTGCGTGGTGCCGATCGAGCAAACGGTGCGCGAGGGCGATCAGCTGACGCTCGCCAGCGGCTACGCGCCCAGCGCGCGGCAATTCATCCACCCACGCGGATCCGATTGCCGCGAAGGCGATGCGCTACTCGCCCCGGGCGTGCGTCTGCGCGCGCCGGAGCTGGCCGTGCTCGCCGCCAACGGCGTGGCCGAGGTCGAGGTGGCCGCGGTGCCGACGGTCGCCATCATCGCCACCGGCGACGAGCTGGCCGAGGTGGAGCAGCGGCCACTGGCCGACGGGCAGATCCGCCGCTCCAACGACCGCGCGCTGGCCGCCGCCCTGCGCTCGCGCGGCTTCGACGACGTGCTGCTGACCCGCGTACCCGACGACCTGGCCGCCACCACGGACCGGCTGGCCGAACTGCTGACCACCCGCCAGGTGCTGGTGCTGTCGGGCGGCGTGTCGGTGGGCCAGCGCGACTTCGTGCCCGAGGCACTGCGTGCGCTGGGCGTGGAGCAGGTGCTGCACCGCCTCGCCCAGCGGCCGGGCAAGCCGATGTGGTTCGGCATCGGGCCGCAGGGGCAGGTGGTGTTCGCGTTGCCAGGCAATCCCGTGTCCGCGCTGGTGTGCGCGGTGCGCTACCTGCTGCCGGCGCTGGAGCAGGCGGTGGGTCTGGCGCCGCGGCCGGTGGAGCGCGTGGTGCTCGCCGCTCCGGCCGCGACCAGCCCCATCTTGACCTGCTTTGTACCCGTGCGGGTGCATCATGACGATGCCGGTCGGGCGGTAGCGACGCCGATGCCGGCGCCCACCTCGGGTGACTTCTCCGCGTTGCCGCATACCGACGGTGTGGTGGAGCTGGCGCCGTCCGAGCAAGCTGCTCCTGCCGGCACCGTAGCCGCCCTGTATCGCTGGTGACATGACCGACCCGCACGCCCTCACCGAGATTGCCGCCGAGGCGCCGTCGCTGGACGCGCCGCTGGATCAGCGCGGCCGCCCGATGCACGATCTGCGCATCTCGGTGATGGACCGCTGCAATTTCCGCTGCCCGTACTGCATGCCGGAGTCCACCTACGGCGAGCACTTCACCTTCCTGCGCAACGACGAGCGGCTGAGCTTCGACGAGATCGAGCGGATCAGCCGCATTGCCGCCTCGCTGGGCGTGAGCAAGCTGCGCCTCACCGGCGGCGAGCCGCTGCT
>DASUJJ010000064.1:0-3520 GCA_036279335.1 Dyella sp. | reverse complement strand
CATCGGGATTTCCTCCGGTTCCGTCGTGTAGAGGCAGCCGACCACGCCCCAGTCGGCGTCGATCGGTTCGCCTTCCTTGGCCAGTTGCTCGCGGCTGTAGAGGATGGGCAGCAGATAGTTCGCCACCGGCGGTTCCACGCCTTCGAACCAGCGCACCAGCACGGGCAGCTCCTGCTTGGTGCGCGCCTCGTAGGCTGAGTGCAGCAGGTGGCGGTTGGCGTCGGTGATCGGCACGGCCATGCAGCGCGTGCTGGTCCAGTTGCGATGGACGTGCAGGCGGCAGAACGGCGCGTAGCCCTCCAGCACCTTCAGCGGGGCTTCCTCGTTGAGGCGCTGCTCGAAGGCCTCGGCGCTGCAGTCCTGGATGGTGTTGCGGCGGGACTCGCGAGGAAACAGGCGGGCGCGAGCGAACGGAGTGAGCACGATGGACATGGCTATCTCAGGCGACGAACGGCGGTTTGGGCAGAGGGTTCATGGTTACGTGTCGTCGCTTGAATCACTTCGATCTGCCACGCGTTTCGATGGCGAGAGATAGGCCCAAGATAGAGCTTCGGAACGCCTCCGGCTGACGGCAGCCGGCCCCGCTGCTTTCGATGCGCATCGGGTGAGGGTGTCGACCGGTGTTGCGCTCGCCTCCCGGCAGGCTGCATGTCCGCATGCGTATCAGCGGGCCATCGACGGTCGCTGTGCCATCGCCGCGCGCCATCGCAGCAGATGCGGCAGGCTCTCGTCGGGCTTGAGTCGCACGACCCGCGCAAAGTCCACGGTCACGACCGCGGTAATGTCGGCAACGCTGAACTGGTCGGCCGCGATGAACTCGCGTTCGGCCAGATGCGCGTTGAGGATCGCAAAGAACTGTTTGGCCCGGGCCAGGCCGCGCTCGGCCAGCTCGGGAATCTGCGGGTAGTCCAGCGGGCCGGGCAGGGCGCGGTTCACCATGGCCGGGTTGCTGTTGCGAAGCGCGTCGGCCACCGCCAGCAGACCGTCGAACTCGCAGCGCCATTGCCAGCTCGCAATATCGGCCTTGTCCTGTGGCGTGCGTCCCAGCAGCGGCGGCTCGGGATAGCGTGCTTCAAGGTAGGCGGCGATGGCGGCGTTGTCGGTGAGCAGGCCGCCTTCGTCGGTGCGCAGCGCGGGCACGGTGCACCGAGGGTTGATCTGCCGATAGGCCTCGCCCATCTGCTCGGCGTTGCGCAGGTCGATCGGCACGGTCTCGTGCTGCACGCCCTTTTCAGCGAGGAATATCCGCGCGCGGCGCGGGCTGGGTGCGGTGGCGCAGTCGTACAGGGTGATCACGACGCGTCCGCCGCCGCCGTGGCCAGCTTGTCCTGGGTGCGCGTATCGAGGTCGCTGGCCTCGTGGCGCTCGTGCAGCTGCTCGGACGGCTCGCCCCAGGTGCGATTGACCTTGCGTCCGCGCTGCACCGCAGGGCGCGCGGCGATGGCATCCGCCCAGCGAAGCACGTGCTGGTACTCGTGTACGGCAAGAAATTCGGCAGCCTCATAGAGCTGGCCGTGAACCAGTGCGCCGTACCAGGGCCATACGGCCATGTCGGCGATGGTGTACTCGTCGCCCGCCAGGAAACGGTGCTCGGCCAGGTGGCGATCCAGCACATCGAGCTGGCGCTTGACCTCCATGGCGTAGCGGTTGATCGGGTACTCGAACTTGGCCGGCGCGTACGCATAGAAATGGCCGAAGCCGCCACCGAGGAAGGGCGCGCTGCCCATCTGCCAGAACAGCCAGGACAGGCATTCGGCGCGGGCCGCGCCCGCGGTGGGGAGGAACGCGCCGAACTTCTCGGCCAGGTACTGCAGGATGGCGCCGGACTCGAACACCCGTATCGGCGTCGCAACGCTGTGGTCCACCAGCGCCGGAATCTTGGAGTTGGGATTGGCGGCGACGAATCCACTGCTGAACTGCTCGCCTTCATTGATCTTGATCAGCCAGGCGTCGTACTCGGCGCCGCTGTGACCCAGTGCCAGCAGTTCCTCGAGCAGGATCGTCACCTTGACCCCGTTGGGGGTGGCCAGCGAGTAGAGCTGCAGCGGATGGCGCCCGACGGGCAGGGCCTTGTCATGGGTGGCGCCGGCCACGGGACGGTTGATGCTGGCAAATTTGCCGCCGCTTTGCGTGTCCCAGCTCCAGACCTTGGGCGGGGTGTACTCGGTCGAGTTGCTCATCGGGTGTTCTCCGTTGCCTTGCGTCGATATCGGCGCCTGATTAGTTGATGGGACGAATGCATCTCGCGGCGGAGCATCCCGCCGCTGCTGGCGGTGCGCTGCCCCGTGCCGGCGTGCACGGTGGCCACCGTCAGGCGACGAACTGCAGCCGCGCCAGCTCGGCGTACAGGCCGCCTTCGGCCAGCAGGCTCTCATGCGTGCCTTGCGCCACGATGCGCCCGCCGTCCATCACCACGATGCGGTCGGCGCGCTGCACGGTGGCGAGGCGGTGGGCGATGACCAGCGTGGTGCGGCCTTTCTCCAGCCGCTCCAGCGCCTGCTGGATGGCCGCTTCGGATTGGGCGTCGAGCGCCGAGGTGGCTTCGTCGAGCAGCAACAGCGGCGCGTCGCGCAGGATCGCGCGGGCGATCGCCACGCGCTGGCGCTGGCCGCCGGAGAGGCGCACGCCGCGCTCGCCCATTTCGGCCTGGTAGCCGTCGTCGAGTGCGCTGATGAACTCGTGCGCTTCGGCGGCCGTGGCCGCTTCGATGACTTCGGCGTCGCTGGCGTCCTGGCGGCCGAAGCGGATGTTGTCGGCGGCGGTGCCGCTGAAAATGATGGTCTCCTGCGGCACCAGCGCGATGGCGCCGCGCAGGTCGGGCAGGGTGAGCGCGCGCAGGTCCACGCCGTCCAGCGTGATGGTGCCGGACTGCGGGTCGTAGAAGCGCAGCAGCAGGGAGAACACAGTGCTCTTGCCGGCGCCGGAGGGGCCGACCAGGGCCACGGTCTCGCCCGGGTTGACGGTGAGCGTGAAGCCTTCCAGCGCGGCGGTGTTGGCGCGCGTGGGGTAGTGGAAGGTAACGTCGCTGAACTGCAGCGCGCCGCGGGTCGGCCTGGGCAGGGCGACCGGGTGGGCCGGCGCGGTGATTTCCGGGCGTTCGGCCAGCAGCTCGCCGATGCGCTCCATGGCGCCGGCGGCGCGCAGCACGTCGCCCCACACTTCCGACAGTCCGGCCACCGAGCCGGCGGCGAAGATCGCGTACAGCACGAACTGGCCCAGCACGCCGGCGTCCAGCGTGCCGGCGAGCACGTGGCGCGCGCCGGCCCACAGCACCAGGGTGATGGCGCCGAACACCAGCACGATCACCGCCATGGTGAGCAGGGCGCGCATGCCTATGCGCCGCCGCGCGGTGCTCAGCGCGCGGTAGATGGCGGTGGCGTAGCGGTTGCTTTCGATGATCTCGCGGGCGTAGGCCTTCACCGCGGTGGAGGCATTGAGGGTTTCGTTGGCGATGGCGGCGGCGTCGGCGAGGCGGTCCTGGCTGGCGCGCGAGAGCTTCTGCACGCGCCGGCCGAACAGC
>DASUJJ010000063.1:0-2159 GCA_036279335.1 Dyella sp. | reverse complement strand
GCCGTTGGGGCCGAGCAGGGCGAAGAAATCGCCCTGTTGCACGGCCAGCGAGACGCCCTTGAGCGCCCGCACGCCATTGCCGTAGGTTTTGTGCAGGTCGTCGATTTCGAGTGCGGGGACGGTCATGGATGGCTGTCATGGAGGTGGGTGGCGCGGTGTCCGCTGGTTTCAACCGGCGCACCGGCCCTTTATCATAGCGGGCCGAGCTTTCCCCGGCACCGTTCGCATACCGTTATCGCACCGGAACACCATGGCCGATCATTTCCAGCTCCGCCTCGTCGACAGCTTCATGCTGGCACCCAGCGTGCGCCACCTCGTTTTCGAGCGTGCCGACGGGGCGCCGTTCGCATTCACGCCGGGCCAGTTCCTGCAGGTGCATTTCCACTACGACGACGGCAAGCCGACCAAGCGCAGCTTCTCGGTGGCCACCGTCGGCGGCGAGGACGGCGCTCCTGTCATGCAACTGGAAATCGCCGTCAGCTATGTCGAGGGTGGCGCCGCGACCAGGCTGCTGGGCGATTTGCAGCCGGGCCAGGCCATCGAGGCCAGTGGTCCCTACGGGCGCTTCTGCCTGATGGATGCCGATGCCAACCAGCGCTACCTGCTGGTCGCCACCGGCACCGGGGTGACACCGTACCGCGCCATGCTGCCGCGCATCCGCAAGCTGATGCGCGAGCGCGGCTGCCGCTTCGTGCTGCTGTACGGCGCGCGCAGCGAGGCCGAACTGTTGTACGGCGAGGAGTTCGACGCCTTCGCGCGCGAGAATCCGGGCTTCGTGTTCCATCCCTGCCTGAGCCGCGGCGCGCGCCCCGAGCCGCGCCCGCACGACCGGCTGGGCTACGTGCAGACGGTACTTCCGGAACTGGCGCCGCATCCGGAGCACGATATCGCCTACCTGTGCGGCAACCCCGACATGGTCGACGCCGCCTTTGCCGCGCTCAAGGAAGCCGGCTTGCCGGTGCCGCACATCCGCCGCGAGAAATACGTCTCCTCGCGCTGACGGCCTACTCGATGACGACGCGGAAGGTGAGGCTGAAGTTGGGCCCGCTGGCGCCGGATTTGCCGGCCATGATGCCCTGCGGCGAGATCCTGAGCGTGGTCACGGCGGCGTCGGCACCGCTGCCGTCGGCTACCGGCGTATAGGTCCAGCTGGCGCCGCCATCGTTCGAATAGGCGATGTCCGCCGCTCCGACCGTGAGCCCGCTGCTGGGCGTGCCGTCGGCGAAAACGATGCTGCCGACGACGAATTTGGTGTTCTGCGGGATCGGGTCGGTCACCACCAGGCTGTTGCTGTCGGCGGGCGCCTTGCCGGTATTGGTGACGCTGACCAGGTATTGCATGGAAGCACCGGGCAGCGCCTTGGGCCGGGTCGTGCCCTCGACCGGATCGGACACGGCGGTCACCGCCTTCATCACCAGCAGGTCGGGCGCTTCCACGTCGAAGCCGCCGTTCTTGATGTGGGTCACGGTGTTTTCGGTGCCCTGGTGGCCGGTGACACTGGCGCTCCAGAAGCCGGCCTGCGCGTTGTTCGGCAAGGGATAGCGGTATTCGAACGTGCGCGTGGCGACGCCGGAGTCCGCCACCTGGGTCATGGACGCATTGTTCAGTCGCACGCTGCCGGTGGCATCGGTCAGCGTGATCGTGGCGCTGCCGACGTCGGCGCTGCCGAACGGATCGCTGATGACGGCCCGCACGTAGACGGTATTGTTGGGGACGTACAGCGCTGCCGTGGTGGCGGCCGGGTACGCCGCCGAATAAACGGTGACGCTGTCCACGTTGATGACGGTGGTGGTGGCGAACTTCAGCGTGCTGCGCAGGTTGTAGTACTGATAGACCGTCGCCGCGTGCGCGCCGTTGTGCACCCGCAGTACCAGGGTGCCGCCGGCCGGCACCGTGACCGGCGCGGCGAGCGAGATGGTGAACGTCGCCAACCCGGGAGTGGCGTTGGACAGCGTTTGCGCCGCGCTGGTGCCGATGGACGTCGCGCCGTTCAGCAGTTCCACCGACACCTGGTCGGTGGTGGAGGGCGAACAGGACGGGCAGGCGATTTCCAGGTTGACCGCGATCGAGCCGGCGCTGAGCACCAGCGTCTTGCCGGTGGCATCGGTCAGCGTGATCGTGGCGCTGCCGACGTCGGCGCTGCCGAACGGATCGCTGAT
>DASUJJ010000062.1:0-15328 GCA_036279335.1 Dyella sp. | reverse complement strand
GGCCGTCGTCCAGATACAGCCGCAGCGCGCCGCCATCGGCCGGATCCCACGCGTCGTTGAGGTAATACACCGCCGACACCACCCGCGCATCGCTGTGGCGCAGGCGATCGAGGTGGCGCGCGTAGCTGGCGCCCGGTGCGTAGACGGCGTAGTGCGCCTCGGTATCGCTCAGGCTGAGCATCAGGCTACGGTTTAGGGCTTCGCGTAGGGCTTCCATCGCTGCAGCGAACGGCACCTGCGGCGGGCTCAACGATTCCATCTCGAACCAGCGCGTCTGGTCGCCGCGCAGCGGCGAGGCGAGGCGCTCACCGCCCACTCGGGCGGGAGTCATGCGCCGTGCCGAGTACATCGAGGCGCATTCGCGAGCGAGTGCGGCGGTGATCTCTTCCATCAGCAGCCGCGGCAACACGCACCAGCCGGCCGTCGCGAGCGCATCGGCAGCCTCATCAAATCGCGAGGACGGGGAATGCATGGGAGCCTGCAAAAACGAAAGGGTCAAACGAGTCCGCGTAAGCAAGCCGGCCGATAATCATACGCTTTGTGACGGGTGTGCGACGCCGCGCGTGGCACTTCAGCGCAACGGATCGAGCAGGCCGCGCAGGCCGTTGTGGTCCAGCTCCAGCGACAACGCCAGCAGCCGCCCGAGTTGCCCCGGCGGAAAACCCTTGCGCGCGAACCATGCCAGGTAGGCGCCGGGCAGGTCGCCGATCAGCCGCCCCTCGTACTTGCCGAAAGGCATGCGCACGGTCACCAGCCGCTTGAGATCTTCCGCTTCCATCACCGCCTACTTCGCGAACAGCCGCGAGGGATCGGCGAAGGCCTTGAACTCCAGCGCATTCCCGCACGGATCGAGCAGGAACATCGTGGCCTGCTCGCCGCTCTGGCCAACAAAGCGCACGTGCGGCTCGATCACGAAACGCACGCCAGCGGCCTGCAAGCGATCGGCAAGCACCCGCCAGGCGTCCATCGACAACACCAGTCCGAAGTGGCGCACCGGTACCGCATCGCCGTCCACGTCGTGCGCGGCGGCGGCGCGCACTTCCTCCGGCGCGAGGTGGGCGACAATCTGATGGCCGTGGAAATCGAAGTCGACCCAGTCCGCGCTGCTGCGTCCTTCCGGACAGCCCAGCAGCTCGCCGTAGAAGGCGCGCGCGCTGGCCAGCGAGGTGACCGGGAAGGCGAGGTGGAACGGGGGCATCGAGGACACGAGGGCAACTCCGGCGAAAGGCGCATTGTGCGTGCGCAGCGCCGTCGATGCATCCGCCGCGGGCGTGACCGACATGACGAGATGGCGTGCCGGCCCGGGTGCTGGCTGGCGGCAGTGGCCGTCGCGTCGGCGCGGGCGCGCATGGAGCGATTCGGGTAACGCGCGAGCCGAGGCTGGGTGTCGCCCGGCAAAGCAGGTCTAATCGACGCCCATGCATATCGTCATCGCTACCGTGGGATCGCTCGGCGACCTGTTTCCGTTCCTGGCGGTGGGCCAGGTGCTGGCGCGGCGGGGCCATCGGGTCACCGTGGCCACGCATGAAGTGCATCGCGGCGCGGTGGAACAGGCCGGCTTGCACTTCGCCGACGCCAGCGGCATGCCCGAACCGGAGGATCGCGCTGCGTTCACCGCCAAGGCGTTCCACCCGTGGCGGGGACCGGCGTTTGTGGTGCGCGACTTCGCGGCGGCGGACGTGCGCGCCAGCTACGCGAAACTCGCGCCGGTCTGCGCCGGGGCCGACCTGCTGATCACCAGCACGCTGGCCTTCGCCGGGCAGATCCTCGGCGAGACGGGCGAGGTCGCAGGGCGCCTGCGCTGGCTGTCGGCGGTGCTGGCGCCGGCGAGTTTCCTGTCGGCCCACGACATGCCGGTGACTGGCATCGGCCTGGTCGACGCGCTTGTGCGCCATTCGCCCGCCCGCGGCCGCGCGCTGCAGTGGCTGGCTCGCCGCGTCACGCACGGCTGGACCGCGCCGGTGCGGGCGTTTCGCCGCGAGTTGGGGTTGCCCGCGCAGTCGCCGCTGGGTGATCCGTTCCATCGCGGCCAGCACGCGCCGCGCGGCGTGCTGGCGCTCTATCCCGCGCAGCTCGGCGCGCCGCAGCCGGACTGGCCGCCCAACGTCCAGCTGTGCGGCTTCGCCCGCTATGCACAGCCGGCGGACATGGAGCCGGGGCTGAGGGCGTTTCTGGACGCCGGTGCGCCGCCGCTGGTGTTTTCGCTCGGCTCCACTGCGGTGCATGCGAACGCGTCGTTCCTGCGCGAAAGCCTGCAGGCCGCGCTGATCCTGGGGCAGCGCGCGGTGCTGTGCACCGGCTCGGCCGAGATGCGCGCCGCGGCCCTGCCGAGCGACCTGCCGAGTACCATTTACTGCGTCGATTACGCGCCGCACGCGCAGCTGTTTCCCCGTGCTTCGGTGGTGGTGCACCACGGCGGCATCGGCACCAGCGCCGAAGCGCTGTGCGCCGGCGTGCCGATGCTGGTGGTGCCGCACGGCTTCGATCAGCCGGACAACGCGGCGCGGCTGATCCGGCTCGGCGTGGCGCAAAGCCTGCCGGCAGCGCGCTATCGCGCCGCTCGCGCCGCGGCGTTGCTGACGCAGCTGCACGCCCCCGCCTGTCGCGCCCGCGCCCGCGCGCTGGCCGCAGCGCTGGCTGGCGATGGCGCCTTGGCCGCGGCCGATCGGGTGGAGGCGGCGCTGGTCTGATCGGTGCGGTCTGATCACCGCGGCGTCACCGCCACGGGGCCATACCTAGCGGCCCGTTCCCGGAGTCTTGCCATGTCCCGCCCCGCCCGTTTTCCATCCCTGTTCTGGGGCCTGCCGCTTGCACCGTGGATGGGGCTGGCCAGCCGATCAGCGGATACCTGGCTGGCCTCGGGCGTGGTGATCGCCGAGCGCAGCCGGCGCATGGCCGCGATGGGCGCCAGCCCCAGCCGCACCGAGCAGCGCGAGATGCGCCGGATGATCGACGAAAAAGTCAGCGCGACCGGCGAGTCGGCGCAGGCCGTGACGCTGCAGGCGGTCACGCTCGCGCAGACGTCTGCGATGCGCTGGATGGCACTGGCCAACGCGCAGACGATGGCCATGCTGGGACTGGGCCGGATGCCTTCCAGCGCCCCGGTAGTGAACGCGGCGGCGCGCGCGTCCGTGGCTCTGGGCGAAGCGGCGCTGGCGCCGTTCCATCGCCGCGCCACCGCCAACGCCCGCCGGCTGCGCCAGCGCTGAGCCGCCGCCACACGCTGGCGCCGCGGCTCTCCTAGAGCTGCGAGGCCGTCTGTACCGCGAGCCAGTCCAGTACGCGCCGGGTCCACGGTCGGTGCTGCCATTGGGCGTAGGTCAGCGGAGTGGCGTGGGTGAGGTCGGCATCGATCACCGCGGTCATGTGTGCGGCGAACTCGCGGTCATAGATGTTGATGTTGGCCTCGTCGTTGAGCTGGAACGAGCGGTTGTCGAAATTGGCCGAGCCGGCCAGCGTCAGATAGCCGTCCACCACCATCAGCTTGTTGTGCAGCAGCGAGGGTTGCCAGCGGTACATGCGCGCGCCGGCCTGGAGCATGGCACCCCAGCTCGCCTGCGAGGCGCTGCTCACCACGTGGCTGTCGACGTACGGGCCCGGCACCAGCAGCCGGATCGCCACACCGCGCTTGAGCGCGTCGCGCAGCGCGTGCAGGGTCATTTCGTCAGGCACGAAGTAGGCCGCTTCCAGGTCGATGCTGCGGCGTGCGCCGTGGATCGCCATGAGGTACATCAGCTGCATGTTCTCGCTGCCGCCATCGGGCGAGCTGGCAAAGGCCTGCACTGCCAGCGAGCCGGCGTTCGGCAGCGTGGGGTAGTAGTCCTCGCCCAGCAGCACCTCGCCGGTGGCGGTGAGCCAGTTGTCCTCGAAGATCGCCTGCATCTGCTGCGCCGCCGGGCCCTCGACCCGAAACTGCATGTCGCGCCAGTGCTCGGGGTCGTCGCCGTGTCCGGTCCAGGCGTCGGCAATACCGACACCGCCGTTGAAGGCCACGCGACCGTCCACGATCAGCAACTTGCGATGGGTGCGGTTGTTGACCCGGTCCAGCGTGTACCAGGCCAGCGGACGGAAGTACTCGAAATGCACTCCGCCCGCCCGCAGCGCATCGACCGCCGACTGCTTCATGCGGGTGGAACCGGCCCAGTCGGCCAGCACGCGCACCTTGACGCCGGCGCGGGCGCGCTCGGTCAGCGCGGCGACAAACTTTTCCGAGATGTCGCCTGACCAGTAGATGTAGGTTTCCAGGTTCACGCTGTGCCTGGCGGCGCGGATTTCCGCCAGCATCGCGGGAAAGATCTCCGCGCCGTTCTGGAAATCGGCCACCGTGTTGCCGTCCACGATGGCCGGGCCGAGTATGGTTCCCATCTCGCGTCGGAACTGCGCGCTCTCCACCGGGCTGACCTCGGTGATGCGCTGCTCCAGCTGCTTCTGCTTGGGCCATACGTTGATCAGGATCACGCCGGCCACGGCAGCACCGAGTGCGCCCGCCACGATCCAGCCCACGCGGTGTTTCCAGGTGCGCGCTGCCGCCATGAAATGAGGTCTCCCCAGGGTTACGTGGTACCCGCAGTCATCGGTCGGCAGCGGGAAATCGTGCAGCTTCGCAAGCGCCAGGTGATGAGTGCGTGGGCGCGCGCGGAACCATCGGCCCGCGCGCCGCTACCGTGCGAGTGCACTGCGCCGGGGCGCTGGGACGGGGCCAAGGGCGGGCTGCCGCACGGTCAACGACTTTTCCGCTGTCACTTTGGTCGGGCTGCACGATCGTGCGCCGGCGCGCTATGTTGGAGCTCTGTTGCCCCACGCCGAGGAATCTAACCATGCGCGCGATCGCCGCCGTATTGATGTTCGTGGCGCTGCCGCTGATGGCCGCGCCGCAGCTGGACAAGCTGACCCTGCCGAAGGGCTTCCGTATCGCCGTCTATTCCGATCAGGTGCCGAATGCGCGCGAGCTGGCCGTGGGTGCCAAGGGCACGGTCTTCGTCGGCTCCAACGACGCCGGCAAGGTCTACGCGCTTACCGATGCCAACGGCGACGGGGTGGCCGAGCAGGTGCGCGTGATCGCCAGCGGCCTGCAGCTGCCGGTGGGTGTCGCCTTCAAGGACGGTGATCTGTACGTGTCGGCGGTGAGCAAGATCCTGGTGCTGCGCGACATCGAGAACCACCTCGACGATCCGCCGGCGCCCGTCGTCGTCAACGGCTCGTTCCCCACCGAGACGCACCACGGCTGGAAGTTCATCGCGTTCGGCCCGGACGGCAAGCTCTACGTGCCGATCGGCGCACCGTGCAACGTCTGCGATCGCGGCAAGGCGTACGCCAAGATCACCCGCATGAACGCCGACGGCAGCGGCCTGGAAGACGTCGCCTACGGCATCCGCAATTCGGTCGGCTTCGACTGGCAGCCGGGCACCGGGAACCTGTGGTTCACCTCCAACGGCCGCGACCTGATGGGCGATGACATGCCCAGCGACACGCTCAACGAAGTCACCGCCATCGGCCAGCATTTCGGCTTTCCGTATTGCCACCAGGGCGACACGCTCGATCCGGAGTTCGGCCAGGGCAAGCGCTGCGCCGACTACACCCCGCCGGTGCTCAAGCTGGGGCCGCACGTGGCTTCGGTAGGCATGCGCTTCTACACCGGTACGCAGTTCCCGGCGCCTTACCGCGGCGCGGCGATCATCGCCGAGCACGGCTCGTGGAACCGCACCGAGAAATCGGGCTACCGGGTGATGACCGTGCGGCTCAACGGCAGCAAGGTGGTGGCCTACGAACCGCTGATCACCGGGTTCCTGCAAGACGGGAAGGTCTGGGGACGGCCGGCCGACGTGCAGATGCTGCCGGACGGCAGCCTGCTGGTCAGCGACGACCTCGCCGGCGCGGTCTATCGTGTGACCTACCGCGCGCCATAGCTGCGATCGGGGCGGAGTCGCGCCAGATGAATCGCGCAGCGCAGCCTTCACGTCAGCAAGGCGCGGGGTGTGGGTGAATGACGGGTGTCGGCGTTCACGTCGGCATGTCGCGCCGCACTCACGAGGACACCGCCATGCTGCACTACGCTCTGGTTTTCCTGGTCATTGCCGTCATTGCTGCCGTGCTTGGTTTCGGCGGTATCGCCGGTTCGGCAGCAGGCATCGCCAAGATCCTGTTCGTGGTGTTCCTGGTGCTCGCGGTCGTTGCGTTTTTCCGCCGCGCTGCCAAGTAGTTTCCTGTCGACCGCTTGCCGTCGGCCTCCGTACCGCCCCCGTTAGTCAGTGGAGTATCAAGATGAACAATCCCGTCGAGACGTCGAACAATCCGCCCGTTGAGCGCAAAGCCGCCGATCGCATCGAAGAGAGCGCCGAGCGCGTCAAGCAGGCCACTTCGCATGCGGTGGCCGGCACCAGGGACGCCGTGACGCGCGCCGCCGACCGCGTCGAGGAAGGTGTTCACCGCGCCACCGACAAGACCGCCGCGGCCGCCGCGCGCGCCACGGAAAAAGCCGCCGAGTACGGCGAGCGCGGCCGCGAGGTCTACGACCAGACGGTCGATCGCGCCGAGGACTGGATGGACCAGGCCCGCGACTACGTCCGTGAGAAGCCGCTGCAGTCGGTCGCCATCGCGCTCGGCGCGGGCTGGCTGCTCGGTCGGCTGCTGCGCCGCTGATGCATGAGGCGGAGCAGGGTCAGCTGAGCCGGGGCGCACGCCATGGATGACCTGTCCGGCGAGCAGCAGGCGCGCGGGGCGGGCGAGGGCGAGCCTTCGGGCGCCACCGCGTCGCGCCTGCTCGCCGAGGTGCGCCAGCTCGGCGCAGCGCTGGCGCACCTGTTCGGTGCGCAGTGGCACCTGTTTCGCGCCGAGTTGTCGCTGGCGCGCGGCGGATTTTCGCTGCTCTTTGCGGCAGGACTGGCCGCCACGGTGATCGGGGTGGGTTTCGGCCTGACCGTGATCGCGCTGATCGGCGTGGCGCTGGCCAAGTGGTTCGGATCCTGGCTGTGGGCGCTGGCCATGCTGGCGCTGGTGCAGGCCGTGCTGCTGGGCTGGGCGATCGTGCTGTTCCGTCGCGGCCTGCACTGGCTCAGCCTGCCGGCGACGCGCGGCGAGTTCGGTGCGATGATGCGCGACGTCGCCGACAAGGCTCGCCACGCCGATGGCGCGCAGCCTGACGGGGCGACTGATCCCACCCGGAACGCTCCACCATGAAGCTTGCCCGCCAACTTGCCAAGGTTCGACTCGCCCAGGCCGAGGTGCGTGCCGCACGCGCGCGCGTCGGCGTGCCGGTGGATGCGTTGCTCGATCGCGTGCGCACCCATCCGCTCACCAGCGTGGGTGCGGCGGCCGGCGTCGGCGCCGTGATGGCGCAGATGCATTTCCACCCGCTGCGCGTGCCCGGCGTGAGCGGCTTGCTCACTGGCGGCGTGATCGACCTGGTGGGCTACGGTGCCCGGCTGCTGGCCGATGGCGGGTTCGCAGGCGCTGCCAGCGGCATGTCAGCGGCGGAGTCCGCAGCCGAGGCATGAGCACGCCCGAGGTGCGGCCCGACGAAGTCCTGGAGGCAGGTGGCCCCGGCGATGTCGCGGCCCCCGTGGCCCCGGAGGCAACGTTGTGCGCCAGCGCCCCGGCGCGTCGCGCGGTGCCCGGCTTGCCCACGGCGCGCAGCCTGCGCCGACATATCAAGTCGATCCGCGTCGTGCTCAATGTGCTGCTGGTCCTGGCGGTGCTGTACACCATCACCCTGATCAAGGCGATGCTGATTCCGCTGGTGCTGGCGGCGTTTCTGGGCGTGGCGCTCAACCCCATCGTGGCGCTGGGCACGCGGATGCGGCTGCCGCGCTGGTTCAGCGCCAGCGTGCTGATGTTTGCGCTGATGGGCGGGCTGGGCGCGGGCACCGCGGCGCTGGCGCAGCCGGCGATGGGCTGGTTTCACGACGCGCCGGCGGCGATGCGCAATTTCGTGCCCAAGCTCAAGGGGCTGACCCAGCCGCTGGAGGCGGCCAGCCGCGCCACCCAGAGCCTGGTCGCCGGGCAGGCCCCGATGCGGGTGCAGCCGCCGCGCCAGGCGGTGGTGGCGATTTCCGCATGGGACGTGCTGGCCGCCGCGCCGAAGGTGCTCGCGGCGGTGCTCACCGTGGTGCTGCTGGTGTTTTTCTTTCTCATCTACGGCGACGACCTGCTGCGTCGGCTGGTGGAGATCGTGCCGAATTTCCGCGACAAGATGCATGCGGTGGGCATCGTGCGCGGCATCCAGACCGAGGTGTCGCACTACATCCTCACCACGGCGCTGATCAACATGACGCTGGGCACGCTGACCGCCGGCATGCTGTGGCTGCTGCACGTGCCTGACCCGCTGCTGTGGGGCAGCATCGCGATGATCGCCAACTTCATTCCCTACGTGGGCGCCATCACCACCACCACCATCCTGCTGCTGGTGGGCCTGATCAATTTCCGCGAGCTCGGCCACGCGGTGCTGCCGGCGGTGCTGTTTGCGTGCATCACGGTGGTGGAGGGCAACATGATCACCCCGATGATTCTCGGTCGGCGCATGCGCGTGAGCCCGGTGGCGATCCTGATCTGGCTGCTGCTGTGGGGCTTTCTGTGGGGTATCCCCGGCGCCCTGCTGGCGGTGCCCATGCTGACCAGCGCCAAGCTGATCTCCGAGCGCATCCGCGGCTGGCAGTGGTTTGCGCTGATGGTGCAGCGCTAGGGCTGGCGCCCGCGGCCCCGGCTCAGCCGCCGGCCGGCATCAGCGCCAGCAGGGCGATGCCCAGCGCGATGCGATAGATCGAGAAGGCGGTGAAGCGATGGCTGCGGATATAGCCGAGCAGCCACTTCACCGCAGCGAACGCGACCACCGCGGAGACCACGAAGCCCACGCCGAGCGCGGTCCAGTCCTCGTGCACGGCGCCGCCGTGATGCAGCACCTTGAGCAGCTCGTAGCCGGTGGCCGCGTACATGGTGGGAATGCCCACCAGAAAGGCGAACTCGGTCGCCGCCGCGCGATCGCCGGTGCCGGCCAGCAAAGCGGTGAAGATCGTCGCCGACGAGCGCGAGGTGCCGGGGAAAATGCCCGCCACCATCTGCGCGATGCCGACCAGGATCGCCACGGTCCAGGTGATCTCGGTGCGCGGCGGACGCCGGGCGGCCAGCTGCTCGGCGCCGAGCATCCATACGCCGCCGATCACCAGCGCCCACGCCACCGGCGTCACCGTCTCGGGCAGGGTGAAGCCCATCTTCACCGCGATCAGCCCGAGTACGGCGGTAATCAGGAACGCCACCACCAGCTTGGCCAGGTAGTCGCGGTTGGCCGGATCGCGCCACTGCGTGAGCAGCTGCCAGATGCGTTTCCAGTAGATCAGCGTGACGGCGAGGATCGCCCCGGCCTGGATGCCCACGTTGAACAGGTCCGATCGCGCGCCCAGCCCCAGCTTCTCGGCAATCAGCAGATGGCCGGTGCTGGAAATGGGCAGGAATTCGGTGATGCCTTCGATGATGCCGAGCAGGATGACGCGGAGCAGATCGATCACGTGATGCTTGCCTGAAGGGTGGCGGCAACCGCCGCGGTCGCCTCAAGGAGGCACAGCATACCCAGCCCGGTTCACGCTGTGGGGCGCCGGGCACGGCGCTCTACTTTGGTGCAAATTCCGCTGCGTCTTGCCCATGTATGATGCGAATGGCGCCTTGCGGGGCGCCGTTTGTCCTTGTTCCAGGCCGGTTCGGCGCATTTTGCTGCCGTGGCATGGCGCTTGCTAAATCCCGTCAGCCATCCACACCCGAGGTTTACCCATGTCCGTTGCCAACGTGCTTGACCTGATCCAGGAGCATGACGTCGAATTTGTCGACCTCCGCTTCGTCGACATGCTGGGCAAGCAGCATCACGTCACCTTCCCCGTCCACGCCATCGACGAGAGCACCTTCGAGGACGGCAAGATGTTCGACGGCTCGTCGATCGCCGGCTGGAAGGGCATCAACGATTCGGACATGGTGCTGATGCCCGATCCGGATACCGCCTACCTCGATCCGTTCAGCTCGCACACGCAGATGGTGATCCATTGCGACGTGCTCGAGCCCTCCACCATGCAGGCCTACGGTCGCGACCCGCGCTCGATCGCCAAGCGCGGCGAGGCCTTCCTCAAGTCCACCGGCATCGCCGACACCGCGTTCTTCGGCCCGGAGCCGGAGTTCTTCATTTTCGACTCGGTGCGCTGGCAGAACGACATGGGCCGCGTGTTCTACGAGATCGGCTCCGAAGAGGCCGCCTGGAGCTCGCGCTACAAGTACGACGGCGACAACACCGGCCACCGTCCGGGCGTTAAGGGCGGCTACTTCCCGGTCAGCCCGGTCGATACGTTGGGCGACCTGCGCGCGGACATGTGCAAGGTGCTCGACTCGCTCGGCCAGGTGGTGGAAGTGCACCACCACGAAGTGGCCAACGCGGGCCAGTGCGAGATCGGCGTCAAGTTCAACACGCTGGTGAAGAAGGCCGACGAGCTGATCACCATGAAGTACGTGGTGAAGAACGTCGCCCACCAGAACGGCAAGACCGTCACCTTCATGCCCAAGCCGATCGTCGGCGACAACGGCAGCGGCATGCACGTGCATCAGTCGCTGTCCAAGGGTGGCGAGAACCTGTTCGCGGGCGATCTCTACGGCGGCCTGAGCCAGACCGCGCTGTGGTACATCGGCGGCATCTTCAAGCACGCCAAGGCGATCAACGCGTTCGCCAACTCCGGCACCAACAGCTACAAGCGCCTGGTGCCCGGCTTCGAGGCGCCGGTGATGCTGGCCTACTCGGCGCGCAACCGCTCGGCGAGCTGCCGCATTCCGTACGTGTCGAGCCCCAAGGGCCGCCGCATCGAGGTGCGCTTCCCCGATCCGCTGCAGTCGGGCTACCTCACCTTCACCGCGCTGATGATGGCCGGCCTGGACGGCATCCTCAACAAGATCGACCCGGGCGCGCCGTCAGACAAGGATCTGTACGACCTGCCGCCCGAGGAAGAGAAGAACATCCCGCAGGTGTGCTCCAGCCTGGATGCCGCGCTGGAAGCGCTGGACAAGGATCGCGAGTTCCTCAAGGCCGGCGGCGTGTTCACCGACGACTTCATCGATGCCTATATCGAGGTGAAGATGCAGGAAGTCACCAGGTACCGCGCCAGCACGCACCCGCTGGAGTTCCAGATGTACTACGCGCTCTGACGATCAGTCGGTTCGATCGCAGACGATGAAAAAAAGGGAGCCGCAAGGCTCCCTTTTTTTCGTGCCGTCGATCTTGCGCCGTCGATCCATGACTACACGCGGCGCAGCGATCTCACCACCTCGCGCCGGCACGATGCTCGCCGTGCCGGTGCGCTCGAACCGACAAGTAATGCGCGCCACGTCACGCTGCCTCCGCTGCGCGAGCAAGTTCGCGCATCCTGCGATCCGCGGCGCGCGTAGCGTTCCACGCAGGCAATCGGCCTGCGGGGAAGGAGCACGCAGCATGACGCGACACCGCACTCTTCACGGCCCCGGCCTGGCCATGGCCCTCGTCCTGGCATGCGCCAGCCCACTCGCCCACGCACAGTCCGCGCCGGTGGCCGACGCGCACGGCGTGCTGCACGACGCCACCGGCATGACGCTGTACACCTACGACCCGGACGCACCCGGTCGCAGCGTGTGCAGCGGCCCGTGTGCGCGGATCTGGCCGCCGGTGATGGCGCCCGCCGGCGCCGCCGCCAGCGGCGCACTGGATCTGGCCACACGCGAGGACGGCACCCGGCAGTGGGCGGTACACGGTCATCCGCTGTACGGCTACGTCGCCGACGTGAACCCCGGCCAGGCCAGCGGGGATGGCGTCAACGGCAACTGGCACATCGCGCGCGTCTCGCCTTGAGGCATCTTTTTTGGCGTCCGTGCATCCGGACGTCCAAACACCGCGTACAACCCATGCACTGACGCGCAAGGCGTCAACCAGAGAGGGGTTTCCATGTTCAGTCAACGTAAGTTCCGGGCACTGCTGCTCGGAGGGATGAGTGTTGCCCTGGGATTGGGTTCGGCCGTGGCGGCTGCGGCCGACGCGCCGACCACCAGCAACCGCCTGCTGCTGACCGGCGGCGTGTCGCAGATTGAAGGTTCAGCCGGCGGTGGCCTCACCCCGTGGGCGGTGATCGCCGGCTACGGCACACGCGACGAGATCGGCGCCACCGCGTTCGCCACCCGCGTCAACGTGCAGGACTACCACCTCAACGACGTCGGCGCGGCGGTTGGTTTCTACAATCGCGTCGAGCTGTCGGTGGCGCAGCAGCGCTTCAACACCGAGGACGTCGGCGCCGCGCTGGGCCTGGGTCGCGGCTTCACCTTCAAGCAGACCGTGGTGGGCGTGAAGGTGCGTCTGTTCGGCGATGCCGTGCTCGATCAGGACAGCTGGCTGCCGCAGGTGTCGATCGGCGCCCAGTACAAGAAGAACGATCAGGACGCGGTGGTGAAGTTCGTCGGCGCCAAGCGCTCGCAGGGCACTGACTACTACATCAGCGCGACCAAGCTGGTGCTCTCGCAGAGCCTGCTGCTCAACGCCACGGTGCGTTTCACCAAGGCCAACCAGATCGGCATCCTCGGTTTCGGCGGTGACAAGCGCAACAACTATCAGCCGATGTTCGAGGGCTCGGTGGCGTATCTGCTCAGCCGCAACGTGGCGATCGGCGCGGAGTACCGGCAGAAGCCGAACAACCTCGGCATCGCCAAGGAAGACGACTGGGCCGACCTGTTCGTCGCCTGGGCACCCACCAAGCACGTGTCGCTGACGGTGGCCTATGCCGACCTCGGCAACATCGTCATCAAGGACAAGCAGCGCGGCCTCTACGCTTCGGTGCAGGTCGGCTTCTGATCATCCCATTCGGATCGAGGATCACCCCATGTTGAAATTCACTCCCTACGTGCTGGCATTGGCTCTTGGCCTGATGACCGCCGCTTCCGCCGCGTTCGCCCAGGATGCGATGACCACGCCGACCGGTGCGGCCAACCCGGCCCCGCGCGACGCCTCGCTCAAGCCGGTGTTCGACGACTTCGGCGGCAAGGCCGGGCTGGTCAGCCTGATGGACGACTTCATGACCAACCTGCTGGCCGACGCGCGCACGCGCCCGTACTTCGAGAACGCCGACCAGGCACACATCAAGGCCGAGCTGGTCGACCAGTTCTGCGTGATTCTGGACGGCCCATGCACCTACACGGGCAAGGACATGGTGCGGGTGCACCGCAATCTCGGCATCGATCGCGCGGCGTTCTACGCCTTGGTGGAAGACCTGCAGCTGGCGATGAACAAGCACAATATCCCGTTCCGCTCGCAGAACAAGCTGCTGGCCAAGCTCGCGCCGATGCACCGCGAAATCGTCACCAAGTAACACCGTTTGCCGCGCGGGCGATGCCTTTGCGCATCGCCCGCGCTACTGTGTTGCAAGGCGCCCGTTGGCGCAGGAACAGGGAAACCATCATGACTTTTTCTCGCTCGTGCCTGGTCGCCGTACTGGCAGCCTTGGCCGCGTGTGCGCCGGTGCGTCCGCCGGTGGCCCAGCCGCCCGCCGCGGCTCCACCGATCGCGGCACCCGCCTCCACGATGACGCCGACGCCGACGCCACCGGCTCCGCCCGCCGTTCCCGCGCCCACAGCGGAAGCAGCGGCTCCCGTCGCGGCACCGAGCCCGCCGGCCGCTCCGTCGCTGCCTGCGCCGCCCGCGGCTCTCCGCAAGCCGATCGCTGCAGTCGCGCCTGCGCCCGCCAAGGTCGCGCTGCCGGCAGCGCCGAAGCCGGCAGCCGAGCCGGCGCCCGCGCCTGCCGAGGCTGCGCTGGAGCTGCGTGGTCGGTTCGCACTCACCGCCGGTCGCGGCCAGGCGCTGGTGCCGGGCGAACTGGTCGACAGCGTCGTCTATTACGTGCCAGCCGCCGGTGCGCCGCGTCCGCGCGCCGGCCGCTTCAACGTCTACACGCTCAACCGCGACTTCAAGCCCGCCGCGCTGGCCGTGCCGATCGGCAGCACGGTGCGCTTCGTCAACCAGGACGAGGTGCGCCACAACGTGTTCTCGGTGACCCCGGGCAGCAACTTCGATCTCGGCTACCAGGCGCCCGGTCAGAGCGCCGACGAGGTGCTCAACCGCGCCGGCGTGGTGCTGGTGAGCTGCAACGTGCACCGCTCGATGGAGACCGACGTGCTGGTGGTGCCCAGCGCCTACGCGGCCAAGGTCGGCGCGGACGGCCGCTTCGTGCTGCGCGGGCTGCCGGCCGGCGCGGGCAAGCTGTACTTCTGGAACCCGCGCGGCGCGCTGGGCGTCAAGCCGATCACGCTACCGGCCAGCGGTGAAGTGAGCGTTACCGTGCAGGCGGTGCGCCCGCGCGTGCTTACCGAGATCGACGTGGGGAGCGCGCCGTGATCGCGCGCATCCTGCGGCCGTTGTTGATCGTGTTGCTGGCCGCGGGCGCCGCATACGCCGTGCACTGGCAGGCCACGCAGACTGTGCAGGCGCAGTCCATGGCGCGGATGCAGCGCGCCGTGACCGTGGCGCACGATGCGCAGGCTGAAGCGCTGCAGGTGCTTTCGCTGCGCGCCGAGGCGCTGGCGCAGGATCCGGCCTTTGTCGATTACGTGGTGCAGTCGCTGCAGCCGAACGCCGCGCTCGGCGGCGGCATCGACCGCGCCTCGATCAGCGACCTGCTCAACGCGCGTCGGCATGGTTACGACGTGGCGATGGTGCTCGACGCGCGGGGCATGCCCGCTGCGCTGGACGGCGTGCTGCTGAAGGACGAGGTTTCGATCCAGCGCGACCCGCTGGTCACCGCCGCGCTCGGCTCGGGCAAGCCGACCCAGGGCGCGTGGGTGTTCGACGGCAAGCTGCTGTGGGTCAGCGTGAATCCGCTGCTGCGCGGTGGCGTCGTGCAGGGCGCGCTGGTGGCGGTGCAGACGGTGGGCGAGTCGTACCCGGCTACCGTGGAGCGCCACACCGGCACGCCGGCGGCGGTGGTGGTGTCGCGCGGCGCCGGCTTCGAGATCGCTGTGCAGCACGCGCTGCCGCCGTGGGCCGTGCAGTCGCTGCCGCAACTCGCCAGCACGCTGCCGGCAAGCGACGTGCTGCCGACCGACGGTCGCGCCATCGGTGTGCCGGGCACCGGTCGCAAGCAGCCGGGCTGGGTGCTGCCGGTCGACGCATCGGGCGGTCGGGCGCTTGTGTTCCTGCTCGGCAGTGATCGCCCCGGCGGCGCGGCGGCGCGTGGTGAAACGCTGCTGTACGGCGTGATCGCGGCGCTCGCCCTGCTCGCGCTGCTGGCCAGCGTGCTGGGGAGCCGTCGCTAGTCCGGCGACACAGACCCACCCAACCCTGTAGGAGCGCACCCTG
>DASUJJ010000061.1:0-2775 GCA_036279335.1 Dyella sp. | reverse complement strand
TCTGCGACCGGTGAGGTACGCGTCCGGGCTACGGGGTTTGCCGACAGGGCATCCTGCCCTGACGCCAAACTGGCCGGCATCCCTGCCGGCCACCCTTCGGGCTGATCCTCCGCCCGGCCGCCGCTGCAGAGGGGAGGGAAGGTCAAAAGCAGGGGCAACAGCAGGAGCGACAGCAAAGACAACAGCCCAGAGCCAAAGCGATGGCGATCGCGTGAGCGATCGCCGAGCCTTTGCGCGCACCGCGCGTGGCTTTTGACTTCCCTCCCCTCTGCAGCGGCGGGTGGGCGGAGGAACAGCCCGCAGGGTGGCTCGCATGGATGCGAGCCAGTTTGGCGTCAGTCCATGGATGGACTGTCGACAAACCCCGTAGCCCACACGCGGACCTCCCGGGCCAACGGCCCGGGAGGCGCGGAAGCGGGGTGGCCTTTCTCTTGGTTACTTCTCTTTGGCCACGCAAAGAGAAGTGACTCGCCCTCCGAAGGAGGACGAAACCGCTCTACTTTTGATTCGCCTAAGAGAAAAACCAACGTCAAAATGGATTCCCGCTTGACCAGCCTGCGGCTATTGAAAAGCTCTTCGCGGGAATGACGGCGTTGGGGCGTAAGGCAACGCTTGGGGCGCGTCCCTCCACTCTGCAGTGGCGGCCGCGCGGAGGAAAAGCCCGCAGGGTCTTTGACGACGCAAAGAGAAGTGACTCGGCCTCCGAATGAGGACGACACGCTTTGGCTTGCGAGCACGAAAAGCAAAATGGATTCCCGCGTACGCGGGAATGACGGCGAGGGAGCGGGTGGCGGGTGGCGGGTGGCGGAGAGCGAGAGTCCTGGGCCCTTGGCCTGCCGCGAAGCGCGGAATCCACGCGCCGATCCCGTCGCCGGCAAAGCCCACTCAGGGCATCGCGCCCTGACTGGTCGGCGTGGGCGGTGTCGCCACATTGACCAGGGGCGGCACGCGGTAGAGCCGCCACGCGACCAGCAGGCCGGCCAGCACCAGCGCGCCGACGAACGCGGCCACGCCGTGCCAGCCGTGCGCGGCGTAGAACAGCCCGCCGCCGGCGCCGGCCAAGCTCGATCCCATGTAGTACGAAAACAGGTACATCGACGAGGCCTGTGCCTTGGACGCGCCCGCGCGACGACCAACCCAGCTGCTGGCGATGGAGTGGCCGCCGAAGAAGCCGAAGGTGATCACCACGATGCCCAGCACGATCAGCCACAGCGGCTTGAGCGCAGTGAGCGCCACGCCGGCCAGCATCAGCGCGAAGGTCGTCCACAGCACCTTGCGCCGGCCGAGTTTGCCGGCCAGGTGGCCCATCCACGCGGAGCTGAAGGTGCCGATGAGGTACACACTGAAGATCGCGCCCACCAGCGTCTGGCTCAGCGAATACGGCGGCGCCAGCAGCCGGTAGCCGATGTAGTTGTAGACGGTGACGAATGCGCCCAGCAGCAGGAAGCCGGTGGCGAACAGCCACGGCAGCGCGGCGTCGCGGAACATCGCGGCGAAGCGCGCCAGCAGGCTGCGCAGGTGCAGCGGCTGGCGCACGAAATGCCGCGACGGCGGCAGGCTGGCCCAGAACAGCAGCGCCGACACCAGCCCGATGCCGCCCACCGTGGCCACGCCCACGCGCCAGCCGAAGTAGTCGGCCAGCACGCCGGCTACCAGCCGCCCGCCCATGCCGCCGATCGCGTTGCCGGCGATGTACAGGCCCATGCCCAGGCCGATCGAATCGGGATGCACCTCTTCACTCAGATACGTCATCGCCACGGCCGGCAGGCCGCTGAGGGTGAGTCCGAGCAGGGTGCGCAGCACCAGCAGCATGTGCCAGTCCGGCACCAGCGCGGTAGCCAACACCAGCACTGCCGAGGACAGCAGCGAGGCGGCCATCACCGACTTGCGCCCCACCGCATCGGACAGTGCGCCGGCAAACAGCATCGCGACCGCGAGCACGCCCGTGGTGAGCGACAGCGAAAGCGCGCTGGCCGCCGCACTCACGCCGTAGTCGTGGCTGAACTGCGGCATCAGCGGCTGCACGCAGTACAGCAGGCCGAACGTGGCCAGGCCGGCGGCGAACAGCGCGAGGTTGGTGCGGCGGAACGCCGGCGTGCCGTGGCGGATGCCGGCAGAAGCTGCGTCAGCCGTGGAGTCGACGGGAACCGGAGTGGGCATCGTGGAGGAGTGGCCAGGCTGAAATGCTGCGAGAGGCAGACCACCACGGCGACTCTTGCCGGTGGATGGTCGAACCCATGGAGAGCGAAGTGTAGTGAGCTCGCTTTCTCTGCGCCGGCCGTGGCACGCGGCAGCCCGGTGTGCGCGCCGAGAAGCTCGCCGCCAACGCCCCGGGTCTCCCGCGCGCGGAAGCGCCTCCCGCGCCCGCACGCTGGATCACGCCGTGCGCGGCTCGGCCAACGGCAGGCGCAGCGTCACCGCAAGGCCACCGGCTTCGGCGTTCGCGGCACGCACGCTGCCGCCGTGCACCTGCACCACGCGCTGCACGATGCCCAGCCCCAGTCCGAGCCCGTCGGCATGCACCGCGTTGCTGCCGCGGAAGAACGGTCGGAACAACATCGCCAACTCGGCCTCCGGCACGCCGGGGCCATGGTCGCGCACGGTCAGCTCGAGGTGGTGGCCGTCAACGCAATGGAGGCTCAGCTCCACTTCGGTGCCGGGCGCGCCGAACTTGATCGCGTTGCCTAGCAAGTTGTCGATGGCGCGCTCCAGCAGCTGCGCGTTGCCGCTGACCCGCGCCTCGCCGCCGGCTTGCACGTGGAGGCGGATGTCGTG
>DASUJJ010000060.1:0-5589 GCA_036279335.1 Dyella sp. | reverse complement strand
GGCGGTGGCCAGACCGATTCCCCGCTGGATATCTCCAATGCCATCGTGACCGGCCACGTGCCGCCGCCCAGCCGCCGGCTCCGGCGCGAGTCCGGCACGCCCGTACCCGCTGGCCGCGAGGTGCCAGCCGACATCGACGCGATCGTGATGAAGGCGCTGCGGCGCAATCCCGAGGAGCGCTACGCCACCGTCGGTGAAATGGTCGCGGACCTGGAGAACTTCCTCGACCTGCGGCCGGTGCGCGCGCGGCGCGGGCACCGTTGGTATCGGATCGGACTCTATCTGCGCCGCCACCGCATGGGCCTGGGCGTGGCCGTGGTCATGCTCGCCATGTTGCTGGGCTTTGTGGCGGAGCGCGAAAGTCAGCTGCGTCGCGTCGAGCTGGAGCGTGACAAGACCCAGGCCATCGCCAATTTCATGCAGGAGCTGTTCGAGAACGCCGATCCGACCCACGCCGGCGGTAGTCATGTGACCGTACGGCAGGTGCTCGATCGTGGTGCGGCGACGCTGGCCAAACGCACCGACATCGCGCCACCGGTGCGAGTGCGCTTGATGCTCTCGATGGCGCGGTCCTATAACCAGCTCAGCCTGGGCGCGCCGGCTGTCACGCTGATGAAGCAGGCGCTCGAGCTGCAGATGAGCTACCGCCCCAGTCGGCTCGAGCGGGGCCGCGTATATGCCGCGCTGGGGCGCGGCTACTCGACCATCCTGGATCTGTCCTCGGCGATCCCGGCGGACGACCGGGCGATCGGCCTGCTGTCGAGCGTGCCCGGCGAGCACGGCGACGAGATCCTGCGCGTGCAGATCAACCAGCTCTACAACCATCTGGGCGCGCAGGACATGGCGCTGGACGAGGTGCGGCGGCAGATCGACGCCGTCGTCGCCACGCTGGAGCGCCAGCCGCAGCAACATGATCCGGAGCTGCACCTGCTGGCACTGGCCGTGCTCGCGCTCACCGAGGGTGCGCAGGGACAGGACGCTCAAGCCATCGCGGATGCCCAACGGGCCGTGCGGGAGGCGAACAAGCTGTTCGTTGCCGACGATACGAACCAGGTGTATTACCGCTTCGTCGAGGCGCTGGTGTCGCTGCGCACGCAGCCGCAGCAGGCGCTGGAGGGCTTTCGTCGCGCGCTGGCCGATTACGACGCGATGATCGGCACATCGAGCCCGTCGCTGGCGGCCATGCTGAGTTTCTTCGGTGGTGCGCTGGTGCAGATGGGGCGCACCAGCGACGCGGTGCAGGCGCTGGAGCGCGCCAGCCGGATCGCCGGCGACTACGCCACCGATACCCCCGACTTCTACTTCGACACGCTCGACGCGCTGGCTGCGCAATATCTGGAACTGCAGCGCGATGCCGATGCCGAGGCGTTGCTGCTGCCCCACCTTGACGCGATGCGGCAGCGTGCGGCTGGTGGATCGGTACGTTCCACTACCAACCTCGCCAAGGCGCTCAACGTCACCGCCACCGTGGCGCTGCGGCGCGGGCAGGTGGCCCGTGCGCAGGCGCAGTTCCGCCGCGCGCGCGATCTGCTCGGTCCCTCCGAACAGAAGTCTTCGCCAGAGAGTTACGCGGCCGCGCTCGCCGGCCTCGGCCAGGCCTCGCTCGCCCTTGGCGACCAATCGCAGGCCGCGGTGTGGCTGGACGCGCTGCGCGGTTTCAATGACAGTGCGCACCTCGTGCTGCCGGATCCGGCGGCCATCGATGCACAACTGCTGGCCGTGGGTCTCTCGCTGGCGCGGGGAGAGTTCCAGCAGGCGGCTTCCTTGGCGGCGATCACCGCAGCGCAATCGGACACGCGATGGGGGGCCTGCAGCCGCCGCTCCCAGGCGTTGCGGCAGCTGGAATCGGAGGCGCGCCACGGCATGGGCATGGCTCCAGTGGGCGTGTCGTGCGCCGCAGACAACCGTGTTGCCATGCATTGACCAGGATCGATGTGCTTATGAACGTGGTGGACAAACAATCCGAAGTGACCCGCCTGCTGCATTCGGCACAGGCGGGTGATCCCGACGCCATGGACGAGGCGTTGCGGCAGATGTATTCCGCGCTGCACCGGTTGGCCGGCGCACAGCTGCGGCAGAACTCCAGCGAGCGCACCCTGAGCGCCACCGCGCTGGTGAACGAGGCCTACCTCAAGGTATTCGGCGGCAACGGCTCGCCGGCCTGGGAGAATCGTGGCCATCTGCTTGGCGTGGCCGCGCGCGCCATGCGCGAAGTGCTGATCGATGCCGCTCGGCGCCGTCAAGCGTCCAAGCGTCCGCAGCACGCCGATCGCATCGAGCTGTCGGAGATCTCCGGCGCGCTCACACACGATGTGGACTACGCCGCCCTCATCGAGTGCATGGAGGCGCTTGAGCAGATCGATCCGCGCCAGGCCAACATCGTCTCGATGCGCTTCTTTGTGGGCCTCACTGCCGAGCAGATCGGCACCGCCATGGGCATTTCGCCGGCCACCGTGCAGCGCGAATGGCGCCTCGCCCGGGCCTGGCTGCAGCGCGAGCTGCAGGGCTGAGCTCTTGCCGGCCTGCCGGGCCGGCCTCGCCATGGTTTTTCGCCTGCACGGGTGCCCACGCCTGCGGGCGCATCAGACGTTTCTCAAGAAAGCTGAATTCAAGCTTAACGCAAGCTCCGGTCGGCGTGATCAGTTCGGCGGCGTCGCTGCGCACTAACTGCATGAAAGGGCTTGCAGTCGCCCGCCGGATGATTCGGCCAGGGTGACGCCGTGCTGGTCACGGTCGCCAGTGGTGGCAGGTTCTGCATCTGCAGCAGGGGGAACACGGAATGACGTCATGCATCGCGTTTGCGGCGGGGCACCGCGGCGAGCGTGCCGCTGCGCCGGCCGTGTCTCCGATCCGTTCTCATCACCGGTAGACCCCGTTCGAAGGAGACCCAGGCATGGCCAAGCAAAGCAGTCAGAAATTCATCGCGAGAAATCGCGCGCCGCGCGTGCAGATCGAGTACGACGTGGAGGTCTACGGCGCCCAGAAGAAGGTGCAGGTGCCGTTCGTGATGGGCGTGATGTCCGACCTGTCCGGTGCCAACAACGCCGAGCTGCCGGCGATCGAGGACCGCAAGGCGCTGGAGATCGACGTGGACAACTTCGACCAGCGCCTGCAGTCGATGAAGCCGCGCGTTTCCTTCGCCGTGCCCAACACGCTCACGGGCGAGGGCAACCTCAACGTCGACATTACCTTCGAAAGCATGGACGACTTCTCGCCCGCCGCCGTGGCGCGCAAGGTGAGTTCGGTCGCCAAGCTGCTGGAGGCACGCACCCAGCTGGCCAACCTGGGTACCTACATGGACGGCAAGGCCGGTGCCGAGAAGCTCATCGCCCAGGCGATCAACGATCCGGCGTTGCTGCAATCACTGGTGTCGGCGCCCAAGCCCGGCGACGACAAGGACGGGGAGTAAGCACACATGGCAACCGAGAAACTGGCCGAACAGGGCGGTGAAACCGCCACCGTCGAAGCAGGAGACTTCGCCGCGCTGCTGAGCAAGGAGTTCAAGCCCAAGAGCGAGCGCGCCAAGGAAGAGGTCGAGTCGGCCGTCCGCACGCTGGCCGAGCAGGTGCTGAGCAAGTCCGACATCGTCTCCGACGACGTCACCCAGACCATCAACGCCTACGTGGCCGAGCTCGACCGCAAGATCAGCGAGCAGCTGAACCACATCATGCATCACGAGGATTTCCAGAAGCTGGAAAGCGCGTGGCGCGGCCTGCATCACCTGGTGAACAACACCGAGACGGATCAGCAGCTGAAGATCCGCGTGATGAACATCTCCAAGAAGGAGCTGGGCAAGACGCTCAAGCGCTACAAGGGCACCGCGTGGGACCAGAGCCCGATCTTCAAGAAGATGTACGAAGAGGAATACGGCCAGCTCGGCGGCGAGCCTTACGGCTGCCTGGTCGGCGATTACTACTTCGACCACAGCCCGCCCGACGTGGAAATGCTCGCCGGCATCGGCCAGGTGGCCTCGGCCGCGCATGCGCCCTTCATTGCCGCGGCGAACTCCAGCCTGATGGGCATGGATAGCTGGAGCGAGCTGGCCAACCCGCGCGACCTGGCCAAGATCTTCTCCACCCCGGACTACGCGGCGTGGCGCTCGCTGCGCGAGTCGGAGGATGCGAAGTACCTGGCCCTGGCGATGCCGCGCACGCTGGCACGCCTGCCTTACGGCGCCGCCACCAATCCGGTCGAGGAGTTCAACTTCGAGGAGGACACCTCCGGCGCCGACTCGTCCAAGTACACCTGGCAGAACGCCGCCTACGCGATGGCGGTGAATATCAACCGCTCGTTCAAGCAGTACGGCTGGTGCTCGCGCATCCGCGGCATCGAGTCCGGCGGCGCGGTGGAAGGTCTGCCCGTGCATACGTTCCCTAGCGATGACGGCGGCGTGGACATGAAGTGCCCCACCGAAATCGCCATCACCGATCGTCGTTCGGCCGAGCTGGACAAGATGGGCCTGATGCCGCTGGTGCACCGCAAGAACTCGGACATGGCCGCCTTCATCAGCGCGCAGTCGCTGGCCAAGCCGGAGGAGTACGACAACCCGGACGCCACCGCCAACGCCGCGCTGAGCTGCCGCCTGCCGTACCTGTTCGCCGCCAGTCGCTTCGCGCATTACCTGAAGTGCATCGTGCGCGACAAGATCGGCTCGTTCTCCAGCCGCGACCAGATGCAGAGCTGGCTGACCAACTGGGTCATGAACTACGTCGACGGCGACCCGGTGAACTCCAGCGAAGAGACCAAGGCGCGCAAGCCGCTGTCGGCCGCCGAGGTGGTGGTTGAAGAGGTGGAGGGCGCTCCGGGGTACTACACCTCGAAGTTCTTCCTCAAGCCGCACTACCAGCTGGAAGGCCTCACGGTGTCGCTGCGGCTGGTCTCGCGCCTGCCGTCCGCGGCCAAGGCCTGATCGAACAACGCGCACAGGCCGCGGCATGCCGCGGCCTGTGCGGATCAGTACTGCGACACAAGGGTGCGACAGGGGGCGGTCGCTTCCCGAGCGATGTTCACGACGGCCGCGGGCCGGCGTTTGTCCCCACGCAACAAGGCGTCAACCACGGATCGACCGGTGCGGGGACGTTCCCGAACGGCGTCATCCATCCATCACAGGTGATCGAGGAGAGGTTCCATGGCATTCGACATGCACATCAAGTTCGGCTCGGGCAAGGTCAAGATCGAGGGCTCGTCCAAGCACGCCAAGCACACGGGTGAGGTTCCGATCCTCGCCTGGTCGTGGGGCGCCAGCAACACCGGCGACCTGCACGGCGGCTCGGGCGCCAGCGGCGGCAAGGCCAACGTGCAGGACATTTCCATCACCAAGTACGTCGACAGCTGCTCCAACGCGCTGCTCAACGCGGTGTGCACGGGCGGTCGCATCGACCAGGCGTGGCTGTACGTCACCAACGCCACCGGCGAGCAGACCGACTTCCTCACGCTGGAGCTGAGCGAGGGCATCCTGGTGACCTCGTACTCCACCGGCGGCAGCGGCGGCGAAGACCGTCTGACCGAGAACATCACCCTGCACTTCGGCAAGTTCAAGTACTCCTTCCAGCCGCAGGACGACAAGGGCGCCAAGCTCGGCGGCGCCAA
>DASUJJ010000059.1:0-3625 GCA_036279335.1 Dyella sp. | reverse complement strand
GCTGGCCACGGTGGAGAACCTGCTGGAGTTGTCCGAATCCACCCGCGAGGTGGCGCGCTCGCGCAACGAGCGCCGCCGCCGCCGGGAAAACCTGCGCAGCCGCTACGAGCTCGATGGCCTGGTGTTTGCCTCCGACGCTATGGCACAGACGCTGGAGCTGGCCTGCCAGATCGCCCGCTCCGAGGTGCCGGTGCTGATCACCGGCCCCAACGGCGCGGGCAAGGAACGCATCGCAGCGATCATCCACGCCAATTCGGCGGTGAAGCGCGGGCCGTTCGTGGCGGTCAATTGCGGCGCGCTGCCCGGCGAGCTGATCGAGGCGGAGCTGTTCGGCGCCGACGCCGGCGCCTATACCGGTGCCAACAAGGCGCGCGAGGGCCGCTTCGAACTGGCTGACGGCGGCACGTTGTTCCTCGACGAGATCGGCAACCTGCCGCTGCCCGGCCAGATGAAGCTGCTGCGCGTGCTGGAAACCGGCCAGTTCGAGCGGCTGGGTTCCGGCCGCACCCGCCACGCCAAGGTGCGCGTGCTCAGCGCCACCAACGCCGATCTCAAGGCGATGATCAAGGCCGGCACCTTCCGCGAGGATCTGTACTACCGGCTCAACGTGATCGACGTGAACCTGCCGCCGCTGGCCGATCGCACCGACGACATCCTGCCGCTGGCCGAGCACTTCCTCGACGGTCGCGCCGAGCTGGGCGATGCGGCGCGCGAGGCGCTGCTGTCCTACCCGTGGCCGGGCAACGTGCGCGAGCTGAAGAACGCGATCGAGCGGGCGGCGCTGCTCTCCGGCGGCCGCCCGATCACGCCGGAGCTGCTCAACCTGCCGGCGGTGACGCCCAGCGCGGCGCGCAACCTGGACGAGCCCAGCCGCGAGACGGTGGAGGCGGCGCTCGCGCGGGCCGATGGCGTGGTGAGCCGCGCCGCGCAGGCGCTGGGTCTGTCGCGCCAGGCGCTGTATCGGCGGATCGAGCGCTACGGGCTGGTGGTGAACGGCTGATCGGCCCCATGCCGCTGCCGTGCGGCAGTGGCCGCGATGCTGCCCGATGGCGTAAAAGTGGCGTCGTCGCGTCGCCCGTTCGTTCGACATTCCACCAAGGAGCCGTGCCATGCCGATGCGCCTCATCTTCGTTGCCCTGTTGATCACCGCCGCGGCCGGCGCCGAGGCTGCCGCGCAGAGCGCGCCGGCCGCCAGCGACAGCTGGAACCGCCCCGCCGCGGCTGCCTCGTCAGCAGCCAAGCCGTCCTACGGCAACGGCTCGGGCTTGCGTGAATCTTCCGACAGCCACACCGCCAGCCACTTCAAGTTCAAGGAAAAGCGCGATGCGCGCCCGCAGCCCAACGCCGCGCTGGAAGCCTCGGGCAAGGCACCGGTGATGGGTGGCAACGCGATGGGCCGCGACGGTCGCCCCACCGTGAGCTGCGCGCAGACGCCGATGGACCCCGCATGCCGCTGATCCTCGACGGCGCCGTTCGCGGATGAGTCGCCGCCTGCATTCGCTGGAGGGCCGGCTGAGCCTGCTGCTGCTGCTCGCCGGCCTGGTCGGCGTGCTGATCTACGTCGGCGTCACCGAGTGGCCGCTGCCGCAGGCGCTGGCCTGGCTGCACAACGATTTGCAGGTAGGCGAGGCGCCGCCGCTGCAGATGGGTTTCGTGGTGGGGCTGGTGATCTCCATGGCGGTGCTGGTGCCGGTCGCGCTGTGGATGGCGGCGGTGGTGATGTCGCCGGTGAGCCGCCTGCTGCGTGCGCTGGAGGGCTCGGTGGCGAGCTACCGCGACGGCGACTTCAGCATCTCGCTGGTGGTGGATCGCCGCGACGAGCTGGGCGAGCTGATCGCCATGCACAACGCGCTGGGGCAGACGCTGCGCGACCAGCGCCAGCACCTGGTGCAGCGCGAACTGCTGCTGGATACGGTGGTGCAGAACACGCCCGTGGCGCTGGTGCTCACCGATGCCGGCGACCGCGTGGCCTACGCCAACATCGCCGCGCGGCACCTGTTCAACGCGGGGCGCAGCCTGCACGGGCTGGTGTTCGCCGAGGTGCTGGCCGATGCGCCGCCGGCGCTGCGCGAGGCGGTGGAACGCGGCGAGGATGCGCTGCTCACGGTGGAGATGGACAACAGCGAGGAAACCTTCCACCTCTCCCAGCGCGCGTTCCGCCTGCAGGGGCGGCCGCATCGGCTGCAGCTGTTCCGGCGCATGACGCGCGAGCTGTCGCGGCAGGAAGTGGCGAGCTGGAAGCGGGTGATCCGGGTAATCAGCCATGAGCTCAACAACTCGCTGGCGCCGATTTCCTCGCTGGCGCATTCCGGCGCCGAGCTGGCCCGCCGCGGCGAAACCGAGCGGCTGCCCGGCGTGTTCGCCACCATCGGCGAGCGCTCGCGCCACCTGCACGGCTTCATCGCCGGCTACGCCAGCTTTGCCAAGCTGCCGGCGCCGCGCAAGGCGACGATCGACTGGGCGCCGTTCCTCGAAGCGCTCGCACTGAATTGCCGCTACCGGCTGGCGGGCACGGTGCCGGAACAGCCGGGCTGGTTCGACCCGGCCCAGGTGGAGCAGGTGCTGATCAACCTGATCAAGAACGCGCACGAGGCCGGTGGGCCGGAGGACGAGGTGACGCTGGCGCTGCAGGTGCTCGGCCGCGACCTGCGCATCGAGGTGGCTGACCGCGGCCCGGGCATGAGCGACACCGTGCTGGCGCAGGCGCTGCTGCCGTTCTATTCCACCAAGCGTTCCGGCACCGGGCTTGGCCTGGCGCTGGCGCGCGAGATCGCCGAGGCGCACGGCGGGCGTATCGCGCTGGCCAACCGAGAGGGGGGCGGCCTGCAGGTGAGCCTGCTGCTTCCGCTGGGCGCGCCGCGCGACGGTTGACCGCCACGGCGCTCGCCTATACTCCGGTTTTCACTGGAGGAGGGGGAAGTCATGGGACAGATACTCGCGCTGGTCATCGTCATCGTGGTGGTGATCGGCATTGCCAAGCTCGTTCGCATCGTGCCGCAGGGATTCGAGTGGACGGTGGAAACCTTCGGCAAATACACCCGCACGCTGTCGCCGGGCCTGCACTTCCTGATCCCGATCTACCAGGCCGTCGGCCGCAAGATCAACATGATGGAGCAGGTGCTGGACGTGCCCAGCCAGGACGTGATCACCAAGGACAACGCGGTGGTGCGCGTCGATGGCGTGGTGTTCTACCAGGTGCTCGATGCGTCCAAGGCGGCGTACGAGGTGTCCAACCTCGAGCAGGCCTCGCTGGCGCTGGTGATGACCAACATCCGCACCGTGCTCGGCTCGATGGACCTGGATGAATCGCTGAGCAAGCGCGACGAGATCAACGCGCGCCTGCTCAGCGTGGTCGACGAGGCCACCCACCCGTGGGGCGTGAAGGTCAACCGCATCGAGATCAAGGACATCGCGCCGCCGCGCGACCTGGTCGACTCGATGGCGCGGCAGATGAAGGCCGAGCGCGAAAAGCGCGCCAACATCCTCGAGGCCGAGGGCTTCAAGCAGGCGGCCATCCTCAAGGCCGATGGCGAGAAGCAGAGCGCGATCCTGGCCGCCGAGGGCAAGAAGGAAGCGGCCTTCCGCGAAGCCGAGGCGCGCATCCGCCTGGCCGAGGCCGAGGCGC
>DASUJJ010000058.1:0-17124 GCA_036279335.1 Dyella sp. | reverse complement strand
CATGGCGCGGCTGCGCGCCCACGGCGTGCGCTTTGCGCTGGACGACTTCGGCACCGGCTACTCCTCGCTGAGCTACCTGCAGCGCATGCCGCTGGACGAGATCAAAATCGACCGCTCGTTCGTGCAGGACATCACCCGCAGCGAGCACGCCGCCACCATCGCCCGCATGATCATCTCGCTGGCCGACAACCTGCACATCACCGTGGTGGCCGAGGGCGTGGAAACCGAAGCGCAGCGCGCCTACCTGCACGACCACGGCTGCCGCCACTACCAGGGCTACCTGTTCAGCGAGGCGCTGCCGCTGCAGGCCTTCGAAGCGGGGCTGCGGCGGGTCGCGATGCCCTGACCATCGGCTAATGTCCGACCCGCGACACGGCCTGCTACCGTGAATCGCTCAACCCTGGGGAATCCACCACCATGCCGCACAAGCTGCTTCCTGCCTCCCTCAAGGCCGGCCTGATCCCGGCCGTCGCCACCGCGCTGCTCGCCTTTTCGGCCGGCGCCCGTGCCCGGCAGGACGCCGCACCGAAATATCCCGATTACCCCAGCGAGACGCCGGCCAGCTTCACCCCGGTGAACGCCGACGCGGACTTCGAGCGCCGCGTGGTGATGATCCCGATGCGCGACGGCGTGAAGCTGCACACGGTGATCCTCGTTCCCAAGGGCGCCAGCCACGCGGGCATCGTGCTCACCCGCACGCCCTACGACGCTGATGCGCTGACCACCCACTCGCAGAGCGGCAACCTCGCCGCCAACCTGGAGGGCTACGACAATCCGGCCGACGTGATCGTGGAGGACGGCTACATCCGCGTGGTGCAGGACGTGCGCGGCAAGTACCACTCCGAAGGCGATTACGTGATGAACCGGCCGGTGCACGGGCCGCTCAATCCCACCCCGGTGGACGACGCCACCGACACTTACGACACCATCGACTGGCTGGTGAAGCACGTGCCGGAGAGCAACGGCAAGGTCGGCATCCTGGGCATCTCCTACGACGGCTTCGAGCCGCTGATGGCACTGATCCATCCGCATCCGGCGCTGAAGGTGTCGGTGCCGATGAACCCGATGGTCGACGGCTGGATGGGCGACGACTGGTTCCACAACGGCGCCTTCCGCCAGCAGAACCTGCCGTACATCTACGAGCAGACCGCCACCCGCGACAACTCCGCCAAGTGGTGGTCGAACGTGCACGACGACTACGACCTCTACCTGCGCGCCGGTTCCGCCGGCGAGCTGGCGCGCCAGCACGGCATGCAGCAGCTCGGCTTCTGGCAGAAGATGCTCGATCACACCGACTACGACGCGTTCTGGCAGGAGCAGGCGGTCGACAAGCTGCTGGCGAAAGAGCCGCTGAAGGTGCCGGTGATGCTGGTGCACAGCCTGTGGGACCAGGAAGACAGCTACGGCGCCATTGCCGTGTACAAAGCGATCAAGCCCAAGGACACCAGCAACTCCATGGTCAAGCTGGTGATGGGCCCGTGGCACCACGGCCAGGAGATCGAGGACGCCAGCTCGCTGGGGGCGATCCGGTTCGGCAGTGACACCGGTACGTGGTTTCGCGAGCACGTGCTGCGCCCGTTCCTGGCGCAGTACCTGAAAGACGGCGCGCCCAAGGCCGACGTCGCTCCGGTCACCGCATTCCAGACCGGTACCAATCAGTGGGAGCGCCTCAAGAGCTGGCCGTCCGGCTGCGGCGGCAGCTGCGCGGTAAAACCCACCCCGCTGTACCTGGATGCCGGCATGAAGCTGGGCTTCGAGAACGCCGACGACGGTGACAGCGACGCCTACGTGTCCGATCCGGCGCACCCGGTGCCGTTCCGCGCCCGACCGATCCAGCCGGTGGGCTACGACGCCGGCCAGACCTGGTCGCAGTGGCTGGTGGACGACCAGCGCGAGGCCTCCGGCCGCACCGACGTACTCACCTACACCTCCGACGTGCTCACCGCGCCGCTGACCATCGCCGGCCAGCCGCAGGTGCACCTCACCGCCTCCACCAGCGGCACCGACAGCGACTGGGTGGTGAAGCTGATCGACGTCTATCCGGACATCGTCGCTGCGCAACCGGAGATGGGCGGCTACCAGCTGGCGGTGGCGATGGACATCCTGCGCGGCCGCTATCGCCAGGGCTTCACCGAGTCCAGGCCGATCGAGCCGAACCAGCCACTGCCGTACACCTTCGCCCTGCCCACCACCAACCACGTGTTCCCGCCGGGCCATCGCATCATGGTGCAGGTGCAGTCGAGCTGGTTCCCGCTGTACGACCGCAACCCGCAGACCTTCGTGCCGAACATCATGCTGGCCAAGCCGGAAGACTTCCAGAAAGCCACCCAGAAGGTGTTCCACTCCAGCTACATCGAGCTGCCGGTGGTGAGCGGGAAAGGTTCCTGAGCGCGGCCTGACACAGCCGCCCGCAGCCACTCCATTGTGAGTGCTGCGGGCGGGCCAAAGCTGTCACCATGGCCGCCGCGGAGATCACTCCGCAGGAGGACGCCATGAAAGGTTTGAACCAGCAGAAAGGCGACAAGAAAAAGGCCTTGAAAACGCCCAAGGAAAAGAAGGCGGACAAGAACGCCAAGAAAGCCGCCAAGGGACACAGCTTCCCCGGTGGCTGAACAGGGCGCTGAACAGAAAGGGGGCCGCGATGCGGCCCTTTTTCATGGCGGTGGCGTGGTGTCCCGACCGGCATGTAGGAGCCCACCCGGTGGGCGACAGAGCTGGCAACGAAGCGCATCGCAGGTCGCCGCACAGAGCCTGCCCCGGACGAGATCCAGGTGTGCGCTCCTACAGCGGAGCGCTACCGCCCACTCACTCCTCCCGCGCCGCCTCCCGCCCCTGCTGGCGGATGATCGCTTCCTCGCGGGCATCGATGATCGACTGCATCACGCTGTCCACGTCGGCGGTGCGCTCGTCGAAGACGAACTGGCCGGTCAGTTCGCTGTCCGGACGCAGCTCGCTCTGCTCGAACAGCGCCCACATCTCCTCCGCGTAGTGGGTCTCCAGCAGCTCCGGCGCAAAGCGCGCCAGGCTGATGGTGAGATTGCCCACGTCGCGACGCAGCATGAAGCGCGCGTTGTTGTTGCCCGCGGCGCTCACCGCCTGCGGCAGGTCGATGATGACCGGGCCGTCCGGGCCCACCAGCACGTTGTATTCGGACAGGTCGCCGTGGATCAGCCCCACGCAAAGCATGCGCGCCACCTGCTGCATCAGGAACCGGTGCCAGGCCCGCGCCGTGTCCGGGTCGACATCCACCTCGCCCAGCCGCGGCGCGACCTCACCGTCGTCATCGGTGACCAGCTCCATCAGCAGCACGCCATTGAAATAACCGTACGGCTTAGGCACGCGCACGCCGGCGTCGTCGAGCAGGTAGAGCGCGTCGACCTCGGCGTTCTTCCACGCGGCCTCGGCCTCCTTGCGGCCGAACTTGGTCGCCTTGCCCATGGCGCGCGCCTCGCGGCTGCCGCGCACCTTGCGCCCTTCCTGGTACTGCACGCGCTGCTGGAAGCTGCGCTGGCCCATGTCCTTGTAGACCTTGGCACAGCGAATGTGGTCGCCCGAGCGCACCATGTAGACCGAGGCCTCCTTGCCGCTCTTGAGCGGACGCAGCACCTGGTCGATCACGCCGTCGTCGATGAGTGGCTGCAGGCCGTTGGGAATCTTCATGCGGTATCGCTTGGCCGTGCGGGAAAGGCCGCCATGATGCCCGAAGCGCGCCGGCGGCTCACCCGGCAACCGCCGTCGGCGCGCCGGCCAGCGCGTCGCGCGCCGACGCAGCAAGCTCGAAGGAGCGCAGGCGGGCGGCGTGATCGAAGATGTTGGCGGTCAGCAGCAGCTCGTCCGGCCGGTGGCGGTCGATGAAGTCCGCGATGCCCTGCTTCACCGTATCCGGGTCGCCCACCACCGCACAGGCCAGCGCCTGTTCCACACCCATACGCTCGGTGGGGGTCCAGAACGCCTCGATGTCGTCGATCGGCGGCGGGATCAGCCCCGGCCGACCTCGGCGAAGGTTCACGAAGGCCTGCTGCTGGGTGGTGAACAGGCGCCGCGCCGCGGCATCGCTTTCGGCCGCCACCACGTTGAGTGCGAGGATCGCGTACGGCGCGGCCAGTCGCGCCGACGGGCGAAAGTCGCGGCGGTAGATCGCCAGCGCCTGGTCCATCGCATCGGGCGCGAAGTGCGAGGCGAACGCGAACGGCAGGCCCAGCTGGGCGGCCAGTCTGGCGCTGAACAGGCTCGATCCGAGCAGCCACACCGGTACCTCCAGCCCTGCACCGGGCACCGCGCGCACCGCCTGCCCCGGCTTGGCGGGCTCGAAATAGCCCAGCAGCTCCAGCACGTCGTTGGGAAAGGCATCGGCGCTGTCGAAATAGCGCCGCAGCGCCCGCGCGGTGGGCTGGTCGGTGCCGGGCGCGCGGCCCAGACCCAGGTCAATGCGCCCGGGGTACAGCGACGCCAGCGTGCCGAACTGCTCGGCCACCTGCAGCGGCGCGTGGTTGGGCAGCATGATCCCGCCCGAACCAACCCGGATGGTGGCAGTGCCGCCCGCCACGTAGCCGATCAGCACCGCGGTGGCCGCGCTGGCGATGCCCGGCATGTTGTGGTGCTCGGCCAGCCAGTAGCGGCGGTAGCCCAGCCGCTCGCCCAGCTGCGCCAGGCTCAGCGCGTTGCGGAACGACCGGGCAGGGTCGCTGCCCTCGGTGACCGGGGCCAGGTCCAGGATGGAAAACGGAATCATGCGCGGCTCGTGCAGATCATCAGGCTTACTAGGTGAGGCCACTGCGGCCCGAATGCCACCCCCCGGCGCTGGCGCTACATTTTTTCGCCACCACGCCGTTATCTCCGAAGCGAGGCCGGGTTTCCGGCCAGGGGATCGGGCATGCAAAACCTGTGGCGCTGGATTCTGGGATACGCGGACACGCCGCCGGCGCCGCGGATGCCGAGCGCGCGCGCGCGGTCCGCGCAGGCCCAGGCATCCGCTGCCCCACCCAGCGCCGAGGCGGCCGCCGCCGCCCATGAGGCGATGTCGCTGGCCCATCTGAGCGACCGCTTTCACCGCTACGTGCTGGGCCTGCCCGACTACCACGCCAGCGAACCCAGCCAGGAAGAGCGGGCGATTCTCAAGCGCCTCAACATCAGCTGCACGGCGTTCGACGTGCGCAGCCTGCCGCGCCTGCCCACCGTGCTGCCGCAGCTGCTGCGTTCGCTCAAGAGCGATGCCGTGGGCGGCGCCCAGCTGGCCAAGCTGATCGGCCGCGATCCGGTGCTGGTGGGCGAGGTGATGCGGGTCAGCCGCAGCATCTACTACCGCACCCTGCACCCGATCCAGAGCCTGCAGCACGCGGTGGTGCTGCTGGGCCAGGACGGCCTGCGCCGGGTGGTCACGATGCACGTGATGAAGCCGATCCTGCACGCCAGCGCCGGCATGTTCGGCCACGTCGCGGGGCAGCGGCTATGGGATCACGCCGAGCGCTGCGCGCACGCCTGCGCCTATCTGGGCAAGGGCAGCTCCGATCCGTTCGAGGCGTATCTGGCCGGCATCGTCTGCAATACCGGCACCGGCGCCGTGGTGCGTGTGCTCGATCAGGAAGCGCCGATGGAGCTGGGCCCGCTGACCAGCCACTTCCTCGCCGCCTGTGCGCAGATGGCGGCACAGCTCTCGCTGCGCGCCGCCCGCCACTGGAACCTGCCGAACAATGTGCTCAACGCGCTTGAGGAGCGCACCGTGCCCGGCGTGCCGCCGGAGAGCGCGCTCGGTCGCGCCCTGCTTTGCGCTGACACCCTTGCGATGGCGCAGGTGCTGGGCGAACACGCCCTGGCCGCGCCGGACGCGGATCTCAGCACCGCCTGGCCGGAGTTCTTCACCCCGGCGATGATCGAGCGCTGCCAGCAGGATCTGCGCCGCCAATTCCGCGACCCCGACGCGCGCTGCTGACCTGGCGCGCCGGATGCAAGGCATGCCGCAGCGACGGGCGCGCCCGTCGGCCACCCGGCAAGTCGCGGCCCTGTCACGCAGCAGCATCCCGAAGCGGCGTATCGATCGCTTCGCCACAGCTGAGCGTGGACATGACGGGTCACGATCGCCGCCCCTGTGCCTGCGAGGCAAGCCGGAAAACCAGGCCGGGATACCCCGCCCGTCCATCCCTGCCGAGCGGGCCATCCGTTGGCACGACGCGTCACGCCGAGGCGCCGCTGCAACCGACCGGCTCCCCGGCTCGTACCTGATCCATGCGCGCTGCAATCCCGGATGAACCGCGTGGGGCAAACCGCTAAGGTAGCCACCAGGAGCGGCCGATAACGCGAGTGACGGGCGCCGGCGCTCTACGGAATCAAGCGGCACGCCGGATGGAGCGCATACGCACAGTGGCTGGAATCAAAAGCATGATGGGATCCATGGTGATGCGAACGACGGTGGCACTGCTGGCGGCGCTGGCGTTTGGTGGCAGCGTGCGTGCGACAAGCGTCACGGTGACCGTGAGCGACAGCCAGGGCCAGCCCGTCAGCGATGCCGTCATCTCGCTGCTGCCGCTGGATCACCCCGCCCCACCGGTCGGCGATGCCAGCGCGGTGATCGACCAGCGCAATCTCAGCTTCACGCCGCAGGTGCTGGTGGTACAGACCGGCACCCGGGTCACCTTCCCCAACAGCGACAACGTGCGCCACCAGGTGTATTCGTTTTCGCCCGCCAAGCGCTTCCAGCTCAAGCTCTACGCGGGCAACCACGCCTCCACCGAACAGTTCGACCAAGCCGGCGTGGTCACGCTCGGATGCAACATCCACGACTGGATGCTCGGCTATGTGGTGGTGGTCGACACGCCGTGGTTTGCCAAGAGCGGCGACGACGGTCGACTCACCATCGCCGACGTGCCGGCCGGGCGCTACACGCTGCAGCTGTGGCATCCGCGCCAGGCGTCCGGCACGGCGCCCGCCAGCGAGACCGTGACGCTGGCAGGCGCCGCCCCGCTGGTGCGCAGCTACACCCTCACGCTGCATCCAGCCGAACGGACCAACCAGCCGCCGCCCGATCTGGAAATGGGACTGGGCGCCCGCATGCAGGGCCCCCATGCGCATTAACTTCCGCGGCCGCCTCTCCCTGCTGCTGCTGGCGCTGTTCGTGCTGGTGCAGCTGCCGACGTTCTTTGCGTTCTATTACGCCACCCGGCAAAGCGCGCTGACCCAGGCGCAGACGCGGCTGGCCTCGGGCGCGCGGGTGTTTGCCGACCTGCTGAGCACGCGCGGCGCGCAGCTGCTCGATGCGGTGCAGATCACCACCGCCGACTTCGGCTTCAAGCAGGCGGTCGCCACCGGCGACACGCCCACCATCCACTCGGTGCTCTACAACCAGGGCCACCGCATCTCGGCCGACCTGATGGTGCTCACCGATCTGGATGGGCGCGTGATCGCCAGCCTCGACGCCAGTGGACGCTCGATGCCGGTGGGCGACTGGGCGCCGCTGGTGGCGAACGCGGACAGCACCGCAGCCGGCACCACGATGACCCTGATCAACGGCCGCGCCTACCAGCTGGTGATCGTGCCGGTGCGCGCACCTACGCGTATCGCCTGGGTCGGCATGGGCTTTGCGCTGGATGACAAGCTGGCGCAAAGCCTGAAGGATCTGGCCGGCGTCGAGGTCACCTTCGTGGCTCGCGACGGCGGCACGCAGCGCTGGCTCTCCAGCACGCTGCCGGCACCGAACGACGACGACCGGCAGGTGCAGTTCGCCGCGGCCCACCCGGAGCAGGCAACCCAGCCGCGGGTGCTGAGCATTGGCGGCCAGGAGTACTTCTCCCAATGGCAGCCGCTGCAAGGGGCCAATGGCACGCTGGGCGCCCTGCTGCAGTTTTCGCGCAGCCAGGCGCTGGCCACCTATCGCCCGCTGGAACACGAACTGCTGCTGATTGCGGCACTGTCGCTGATTGCCTCGCTGGGCGGGGCACTGTGGCTGTCGCGCAATGTCACGCGGCCGGTATCGCAGCTGGCCGACGCCGCCCGGCGCATCGGCCACGGCGACTACCTCGGCACGGTGGAAGTGCAGCACAACGACGAGCTGGGCGAGCTGGCGCATGCCTTCAACGGCATGCAGCGCGGCATCGCGCGGCGCGAGCAGCAGATCGCGCACGCCGCCTTCCACGACAACCTCACCACCCTGCCCAATCGTGCCAGCCTGCAGCAAAGGCTGGTCGAGGCGCTGCCGCGCGCTGGCGCGGCCGGCCACACGCTGGCCGTGCTCATGCTCGACGTGGACCGCTTCAAGGAAATCAACGACACCATGGGGCACGCCATCGGCGACCGCGTGCTGATCGAGATCGGGCGGCGCCTGCGCGCCGGACTGCGCGACGCGGACATGCTCGCCCGCTTCGGCGGCGACGAGTTCGTGGTGTTGATGGAGGGCATCGCCGCAAGCGAACTGGTACAGCGCGCCGAGCAGCTGCTGGCCACCGTGGGCGAGCCGATCACCGCCGAGGGCATGGAACTGTTCCTCGACGTCAGCGTGGGCATGGCGCTGTTTCCCGAGCATGGCGACAACGCCGAAGAACTGCTGCGCCGTGCCGACATCGCCATGTACGACGCGAAGGAATCACGCACCCGGCTGCAGCTGTATCGCCCCGGCCGCGATGCCGAGCATCTGTACCGGCTCTCGCTGGTCAACGACCTGCGCCGCGCCGTGCCCAACGGCGAGCTGATGCTCTACTACCAGCCCAAGCAACAGCTGTGCAGCGGCCGCGTGGTGAACGTCGAGGCGCTGCTGCGCTGGCGTCACCCGCAGCACGGCATCATTCCGCCGGACGATTTCATCGCGCTGGCCGAGCACTCGGGCATCATTCGCACGCTCACCGACTGGGTGCTGCACGAGGTGATCCGCCAGTGCGCCGAGTGGTCCGCCGCCGGCATGGACATCGGCATCGCGCTCAACCTGTCGGCGATGGACCTGGGCAGCGGCGAACTGCCCGACCTGTTGGCGCGCCACCTCGCCCACTACCGCATCGACCCCAGCCAGCTGGTGCTGGAGGTGACCGAGACCGCGGTGATGCGCGACGCGCTCTACTCGCTGGAAGTGCTCAACCGCCTCAAGGCCTGCGGCGTGATGCTGGCGATCGACGATTTCGGCACCGGCTACTCCTCGCTGTCGCACCTGAAGCGCCTGCCGGTGGACGAGCTGAAGATCGACAAGTCGTTCGTGATGGGCATGGCCGAGGACGAGGACGACGCGGTAATCGTGCGCTCCACCATCGAGCTGGCCCACAACATGGGGCTCAAGGTAGTGGCCGAGGGCGTGGAGACCGAGGCGGCGATGGAGATGCTGCGCGGCTTCCGCTGCGACAGCGCGCAGGGCTATCTGATCAGCCGGCCGATGGCGGCCGCCGACGCCACCCGCTGGCTCGCCGCTGCCACCGAAACATACGACCGGCAGACGGCCCCCGGCCCCACGGAGTGCGGCGCATGAAGGCGGCACTGGCCACGCTCGCGCTGACCGCCTCCCTGCTGCTCTCGTCCCAGGCCGAGGCGGGCGACGGCCGGCTGCTCGCCACTGGCGGCGCCAGCATGGTCGAAGGCAGCGCCGGCGGCGGCCTGGTGCCGTGGGCGGTGCTGTCGGGCTACGCCACCCGCGAGCAGGTGGGCGCCACGGCCTTCGTCACCCGCCTGAATCTGCCCGACTATCGGCTCGACGCCCACGGCGCCGCATTCACCTGGCACAACCGGCTGGAGCTGTCGGTGGCACGCGACCGCTTCGATCTCGGCACGCTCGGCGAGGCGATCGGCATGCCTGGTGCCGCGCTGCGGCAGGACGTGTTCGGCGCCAAGCTGCGGCTGGCCGGCGACGCGGTGTACGGGCCGCTGCCGCAGATCTCGCTGGGCGTACAGCACAAGCACAACCTGGACTTCGCCATTCCGAAACTCGTGGGCGCGCGGCGCGACCGCGGCACCGACGTGTATCTCTCCGCCACGCAGGTGCTGCTGGCTGGCGCGGCGGGCTACAACCTGCTGTGGAACGTGACGCTGCGCTCCACCGACGCCAACCAGTTCGGCCTGCTCGGTTTCGGCGGCGATCGCGGCGGACGCCGACTGGTGGGCGAGGGTTCGCTGGCGATGCTGCTGAACCCGCATGTCGCCGTCGGTGCGGAGTACCGGCAGAAGCCCGATCACCTCTCGTTTGCCCGCGAGGACAACGCCTCGGACCTGTTCCTTGCGTGGTTCCCGAACAAGCACGTGGCGATCGTCGGCGCCTGGGTGTCGCTCGGCTCGATCGCCGGCCTGCGCGACCAGAGCGGCTGGTATCTCTCGCTGCAGGGGAGCCTGTGATGCGCCTTCGCTTCGTACTCGTCATCGCGCTGCTGGTGGCCGGCTGCGCGCGCATGCCTGACAAGGCGCCAACGCTGTACGACCAGCTCGGTGGCCAGGCCGGCGTGGCCGCAATCACCGAGAGCCTGCTCGACGCCATGGCCAACGATCCGCTGGTGGCGCCCAGCTTTGCCCACGTGGACATCACCCGCTGGAAGCGCGTGTTCGCCGACTACGTGTGCCAGACCAGCGACGGCCCGTGCCGCTACACGGGCGGCTCGATGGAAGACGTGCATCGCGGCATGGACATCAACGAGGCGATGTTCAACGCGCTGGTGGAAGACCTGATCACCGCGATGAATCGCCAGCACGTTCCCGTGCGCGTGCAGAACCGCCTGATTGCCCGCCTCGCACCCACCCGCCCGCAGATGCTTTACCGCTGACGAAACACCCGCAGCGCCGGTTCAGCCGGACGCCTCGGGATGCCGCGCCTGCCATGCGGCGAGCGCCTCGCGGTAACGCTCCAGCGCCGTCTCGTAAGTGTCGTAGACGCACGGCACGCATCCCGCGCCGCAGCAGTCGATGGCTTCGGGAGCCACCGGCGGCTGCGGCTTCGGATCGTGGTCCGCGGCTGCCACGCTCATGCCTTGGGCTTGCGGAACCGGTAGACGAACTGATCGGTGTGGCCGCGGATCGATTTGTCGAACACCTTGATGTCATGCGGATCCTTCGGATTGCGCAGCACGTTGCTCTCGCCGTCGAACACGAAGCCGGCTGATTCCACCTGCTGCTTCACGATGGCCGGATCGATGCGGTGCAGGGTATCGGTGTCGCGCATGCCCGAGCCGGCCGGCGCCACGTGGTCGACCACCACGATCAGGCCACCGGGCTTGAGCGCGGCGAATACCTGCTTGTCGAATGCCACCGGATCGAGGCTGCCCATGAACTTGTCCGGGTAGTCGTGGTAGTTCTGCGAGGTGAACACCAGGTCCACCGGCTCAGGTGTGGAGAACTGCGCCGCCGGCTGCACCAGTACGCTGATGTTGGCGTAATGCGGATCGCTGGCGAGCTGGCGCAGCTTGTCCGAATCGGAGCCCGATTCCTTGTCGTAGGCATCCGGCCAGATCGCGTAGACCTTGCCGCCGGGGCCGACGATGGCGCTGAACACGCGGCTGAAGTAGCCGCTGCCGGGGATCAGATCGACCACTTTCTGGCCCGGTTTCACCTCGGCGAACGTCATCAGAGCCGCCACGTGACGACGCTCGTCATTCGCCGCGTCGAGCTTGCGCGCGGGGTCGGCCACCGCGCTGCGTACGTAGTCGGGTGTGGTCGCCGGATGCTGCGATGCGCCACCGGCCGTGGCGGTGACAGGCAGGGCAAGCACGAGCATGGCGGCAAGCAGGGTCGGGCGCATGGCGGATCTCCGATACGAAGGGAGCACACAGTGTGCACCCGCAGGCGGTCTGCAGGTGCCATGATCTGCACCGCATCGCACACCCGGCCGCTGCCGGTTGCCGCCCATCGCGGCGCGTAGTACTAGTGAGGCGAGCCGTGCCCACGGGCTCGGAGCACCACAAGGAAGCCACCGATGACCTTGTTCCTCGCGTGCGTGTTCGTGCTGTTGCACGCGTCGGCCATCTTTCTCCTGCCTGCCTTCGCGATGCAGGCGTCCTACGTTTTCCTGATCGCCGCACCCGCGCTGGCCTGCGCGGCAGCGCTGCGCCGCAGTGCCCGCGATGGCTGGCGGCACAGCCGAGGCTGGCTGCTTGCCGCACTGGCGATGGCCTCGTGGACGCTGGGCATGGTGGCCAGCCTGCGCCAGGACCTGTTCCTGGCCAACGCCAACGCCGCCCCGGGCGACAGCACGCTGCTGTTCATCCTGTTCGGCGTGCCGATCGTGCTGGCGGTGTCCGCCTCGTCGATGGAGGGCGAGGCGGTGATGGTGCGGGTGATCGATGCCGCGCTGGCGGTGGCGCTGGGCGGCCTGTTCTACGTGCACACGTTCAGCCTGCTCACTCTGCACGGTGCCGACAGCATGGAACAGGCGCAGCGCGTGGCGGCCATGCTCGACGCGGAAAACCTGTTCCTGCTGGTGGCATCGACGATCCGGCTGGCTGCAGCCGAGCACCGCGGCGAGCGCCATTTCTTCCGCGCGATGGTGCTGTTCACGGGGCTGTATACCGCCGCCAGCTTCTACTACAACCACTTCGTCGCGCTGGGCGACCACCCGAATTTCGGCTCGCTGCGCGATCCGCTGATCGACGTGGCGTTCCTCGCCTTTGCCATGCAGGCATGGCACCACCCGTCCGCCCGCCGCAGCAGCCGGCGCGGCTCGCCCACCCTCTCGCGCATCGTGCGCACCGGCAGCCCGCTGTTGATGGCACTGGCCCTGCTGGTGGTGGGGGTGATCGTGCTGCGCGAGCGCTTCTATTGGGGCGTGGCCGGGCTGGCGGTGGCCGTGATCGGCTACGGCGTGCGCACGACGCTGGTCCAGGTTCGCCAGATCCAGGCGGCCGAGGGGCTGGCCAGGCACAGCCATGCGCTGGAAGAAATGGCGCACACCGACAGCCTCACCGGGCTGGCCAACCGGCGCGCCGTGGACGAGCTGCTGGAGCGCGAATGGGTGCTGCGTGAACCAGGCGAGCGCAGCATCGCCGTGCTGATGATCGACATCGATTACTTCAAGCAGCTCAACGATCGCTACGGGCATCCGGCCGGCGACGCCTGCCTTCGCATGGTCGGACGGCTGCTGCTGGCGACCGCCGGCCGTCCGGCCGGCATGCTGGGCCGCTACGGCGGCGAAGAATTCGCGCTGGTGATGTGCGCTGGCTCGCTGGCCGATGCGCGGACGGTGGCCGAGCGGCTGCGCGCGGCCGTGGAGACGCTGGCCATTGCCAATGCAGACAGCCCGTTCGGCATCATCACCGTGAGCATCGGTGCGGCCAGCTGCATGATCGGCGAGGGTACGCCCGAGGCGCTGATGGCCGCGGCAGATGCGGCGCTGTATGCGGCCAAGCAGGCGGGCCGCAACCGCGTGGCCGCGACGGACTGAGTCAGCCCGGCAATCGCCAGCTGCCCAGCAGCTCGTAGTCGCCGGCGCCCACCTCGCTGTGCAGCAGCACGACCCGGTCCACCGGCCACGCGATCGGCGCGACCGCTATGGGCGCCGGCAGGTCGCGCTGTCCGTAGGCGAGCGTCACGTGCGGGGTGAAGATGCGCTCGACCCGCCCGCCCAGCCGCACCAGGGTCAGCTCGCGCCGCAGCTGCTCCCACAGCGTCTGCAGCGGTTGGGATGCCCGCGCGCTGCGCAGGACGCACGGCGGCCGCCGGCCCGGGAAGCTGGCCACCTGATCCGGCGACCAGGTGAAGGGCGCCACGCGCAGCTTGCCGACCGCGGCGCGAGCCGCTTCCAGCAGCGAAGGCCGCAGGCTGGGGTGATCGCCAAGAAAGGCCAGGGTGACGTGATAGCGCTCGGGCTTGACCCAGCGTGCCTCGATGCTGCCGTTCTCACGCAGCGTATCGGCCGCGGCAGCGATCTGCTCGCGCACCGACTCGGGCGGCACCAGCGCAAACAGCAGGCGGTGCAGCGGCCCGGCCGGTTCCTCCGGTGCGGGCGCGGCGGATAGCTGATCGGCATCGCTCATGGCGGGCACCGGTCGTGCCGGCAGGCGCAGCAAAACTCATTCGTCACGTCGGAAACCCTGCAACGCGGAGCACGCAGTGTGCCATGCAAGGTGTGCCTCAAGCGCCCCAGGTCTGCACCGGCGTGGGCACCGCGCGGTGCGCGGCCCACTCGACGCGCTCGTGGCGGCAGCTGGGGCTGCCCATGGCGAACTTGCGGCAGATCGCGGGCCGGTCGGCATAGATGGTGCAGCGAAAATCCAGCGGATCGACCGCTGCGCACCAGCCGTCCTCGCTCTTGGCCAGGGTCTGGAAGCCGCGCGCATCCTCGTGCACCAGCCAGCGCGGCACGCGATCTTCCGGCATCAGCACCACCGTGAGGCGGCAGCACACCGCCTCGCAGGTATCGCACTGCACCGTGGGGTCGACGCTCTGGTGATAGCGATCGAGGACGGGTGGCGACTCAGACATGCCCTGCCCGGCGTGCATCCACGAAGGCCTTGGCCTGTTCCAGCATCCAGGGACCGAGATGGTCGGCCGCGAAATTCTTGCGGGCCTGCGGATACGGCTGGTGCATCACCTCGTCCCCGGCAAGGGTGACGGTGAAGCTGTCCACGCTGCAGCGGATCAGGTAGCCGCAATAGCGGGTGATCAGCGGCAAGGTGGTGACCGGCGGCGGAGCGACGCGGCGAGCGGACATGGCGGGTTCCTATCGGTGCGTGCCGACTGCCGACGTTCCGTCGCGCCCGCGGACATTCCGCATGGCACGACGCATCACTAAGGCAGGAATCGGCGGCGGGCGCACGCGCGGCGCACGTGCGAGGGCGCGGGAGCTCGGCAACGGCAGTCCCGCGAAGACATAACCTGCAGACGGTACCTGACGAGGAGTTACGCGGATGTTCTTTTCCCGCCTTACATGGGCGTAACCTCTCGCGGCGCATGCTGCGATGAATTGCTGCCGGCTTGCCCGGCCGTGCGCGCGGGCGACGTGGCTCGTGTTCTCCATCCACCACGACCGGCGATTGGCCGGCGCGGCTCCTGATCCCCGTGTGGATCGCTACCTGAAAGGCCCGCCATGACCTCGCCCAAGAACGATATGTCCGTGCAGTACATCCACAACGTCTACAGCATGGACAAGAGCAAGCTGACCGCCAAGCCGGCCGCGGCGCGCGCGTCCGTCGGCAAGCATGCGGTGGCCAAGGTTGCCAAGCCGCGCGGCAAGGCGGCTCCGCTCAAGTAACACTTTTTCCGGCACTCCGGCGCACTCCCCTGCCCGCCGCGGAAAAGGCCGGCGCGTGGCGGATCGCCGCCAGCACCTGATCGCGCAGCCACGCATGGCTGGCATCGTCCTGTTGCGATGCCAGCCAGTACGCGTGGATCGGCACCGGCTTGAGCTTCAGCGGCAGCGGCTGGACCGACAGCGGCAGCAGCGTGGCGAGACCCGTTGCATACGAGGCCGGCAACGTCAGCAGCAGATCGCTCGCCGCGACCACCTGGCAGGCGGCGAAATAGTGCTGGCACACCAGCCGCAACTCGCGGTCGCGGCCATCCTGCTGCAACAGCAGATCCAGCGCGATGGGCTCGCCCAGCGAGGACACCCCCACGTGCTGCGCGGCAAAGTAATCGACTCGGCGCAGGGCGCGGCCGTCCAGCGGGTGGCCGCGGCGCATCGCCACCACCAGCGGCTCGTCCAGCACATGCTCGCTCGCCACGCGCACGCCGGCGCGCAGGCGCCGGTCCACCGCCAGGTCCAGCGTGCCGGCCACCAGCTCGCGCTCCACCTCGCCGGCTGCCACCCGACGGCTGACGATGCGCACGCCCGGCGCGCGCTCGGCGAGGCGCTGCATCAGCGGCGGAAAGGCGATCGACTCCAGCACGTCGCGAAAACCCACGGTAAAGGTCTGCTCCAGCGTCTGCGGCGAGAACGGCGCCTGGCGCTGCGTGGTCGCCTGCAGGCCCTTCAGGTGCAGCTGCACCTCGCCGATCATCCGCCGCGTGCGCTCGGTGGGCACCACGCGGTTGCCCTGGCGCACGAACAGCGGGTCGTCGAACTGCGCGCGCAGCCTGTTCAGCGCGTGTGTCACCGCCGGCTGGGTCAGGTGCAGCGCGCGCGCCGCGGCGCTGATGCCGCCGTGCACGTGGATCGCATCGAGTACGCGAAACAGGTTGAGGTCGATGCGGCGCGTAGCGGCAGGCATGCGGCGATCCTTGCGAAATGGCGCGCCCAGCATATCAATGCGAGCAATGACCGCGCATAAGGCGCATGCATTTCAATGATTCCATCCGGAGGCGTACGCTCGGCGGATTGTCAGGAGCCGCCTAGTGGATTTTTCGCACTCAGCCCGCAGCCGCGATCTGCTCGACCGCCTCGACCGCTTCATGCGCGAGGCGGTGATCCCCGCCGAACCGCTCTACGCCAGCCAGCTCGCCGGCGGCGCCGACCATCACCAATGGCGCCAGCCACCGATCATGGAAACGCTTAAAGAGCAGGCGCGCGCCGCAGGGCTGTGGAACCTGTTCCTGCCGCCCGGCAAACATGGGCCAGGCCTCTCCAACGTGGACTACGCGCCCCTGGCCGAACGCATGGGCCACAGCTTCATCGCGCCGGAGGTGTTCAACTGCAACGCGCCGGACAGCGGCAACATGGAGGTGCTGGCGCAGTACGGCACACCCGCGCAGCAGGCGCAGTGGCTCACGCCGCTGCTCGACGGGACGATCCGCTCGGCGTTCTGCATGACCGAGCCGGAGGTCGCCTCCTCCGACGCCACCAACATGCGCGCCACCGCCACGCTGGATGGCGATGCCGTGGTGCTGAACGGGCGCAAGTGGTGGTCCACCGGCATTGGCCATCCGCACTGCCGGGTGCTGATCTTCATGGGCCTGACCGATGCCGATGCCGCCCCGCACGCGCGCCACTCGATGGTGCTGTGCCCGCTCGACACGCCGGGCGTGCGCATCGAACGCATGCTGCCGGTGTTCCACGCGTACGACGAGCCGAGTGGCCACGGCGAGGTGAGCTTCGACCACGTGCGGGTGCCTGCGACCAACGTGATCCTCGGCCTGGGCCGCGGCTTCGAGATCGCGCAGGGCCGGCTGGGGCCGGGGCGCATCCACCACTGCATGCGAGCCATTGGCGCGGCCGAGCGTGCGCTCGCCCTGCTCTGCCGCCGAGCCAGCGAGCGCGTGGCGTTCGGCCAGCCGCTGGCGAAACTCGGCGGCAACGGCGAC
>DASUJJ010000057.1:0-10053 GCA_036279335.1 Dyella sp. | reverse complement strand
CGATGCAGGCGAGCGAGTCGATCGCCGGCAATGTGCTCAAGGCGCTGGCGAAACTCGGCCCGACCCATCGCGGATACGTGGAGCGCGCCAACTTCGTGGTGCTGCGCTCGCCCGACGTGCCGTCGATCCTGGTCGAGACGGCCTTCATCAGCAATCCCGTCGAAGAGCGCAAGTTGCGCGATGCCGCACACCAGATCCAGCTTGCCAAGGCGGTGATGGGCGGCGTGCGCAATTATTTTGAGGCAACCCCGCCGCCGGGCACCTGGTTTGCCGCCCAGGCCGCGCGTCGCAGCGGCACCGTGGTGGCTGCCGCGTCGTCGGGCAGCAGTGATGCTGCGGGCGAGACGTCGAGCCGTGCCGATGCCGCGGTGCGCGATCTCCATCGGGTCACCCGCGGTGAGAGCCTGGGCAGCATCGCGCGTCACTACGGGGTGACTGTCGGCGCCATCAAGGACGCCAACCGGATCGACGGCAACACCATCCGCGCAGGCGCCGTGCTGGCCATACCCGCGGGTTGATCGGCTGCACCATCGGCTCGGCCGCCTTCTCGATATCTGGTCGCTCCCGTAAGCTACGCCGATGCCTGTCATCCGCGTGCTCCCTCCCGAACTCATCAACCAGATTGCCGCCGGCGAGGTCATCGAACGGCCGTCATCGGTGGTGAAAGAGCTGGTCGAAAACAGCCTCGATGCGGGCGCCACGCGCATCGAAGTGGACATCGAGCAGGGCGGTGCGCGGCTGATCCGCGTGCGCGACGACGGCGGTGGCATCGCGCCGGACGAAATGCCGCTGGCGGTGGCCTCGCACGCGACCAGCAAGATCGGCAGCTTCGATGATCTCGAGCACGTCGCCAGCATGGGCTTTCGCGGAGAGGCGCTGGCCTCGGTGTCGTCGGTGGCGCGCTTCGCGCTGACCTCGCGTGCGCGCGGCGCCGAGGCGGCGTTCCGCATCGAGGTGGACGGCGGCAGGCTGCAGGCCGCGCGGCCGGCGCAGCACCCGCCCGGCACCAGCGTGGAAGTGCGCGACCTGTTCTACAACGTGCCGGCGCGGCGGAAATTCATGCGTGCCGAACGCACCGAGTTCGCGCACATCGACGATCTCCTGAAGTCGCTTGCGCTGGCGCGCAGCGGCGTGGAGTTCCGGCTCAGCCACAACGGCAAGCCGCTGCGCGTGTGGAAGGCCGCGCGTGACGAGCAGGCCGCGCTGGCGCGCGTGGCCGACGTGCTGGGCGAGGAGTTTCCCGGGCGCAGCCTGCGCATCGACCATGCGGCCGCCGGCCTGCGCCTGTCCGGCTGGGTCGGCCTGCCCACGGCCTCGCGTGGTCAGCCCGATTCGCAGTTCTTCTACGTCAACGGCCGCCTCGTGCGCGATCGCGTGGTGGCGCACGCCGTGCGCCAGGCCTATGCGGACGTGCTGTTCCACGGCCGCCATCCGGCCTTCGTGCTGTATCTGGAGCTCGATCCGGTGGGCGTGGATGTCAACGTGCATCCGGCCAAGCACGAGGTGCGCTTTCGCGAGCAGCGGCTGGTGCACGACTTCCTGTTCCGCAGCCTGCATGAAGCGCTGGCGCAGACGCGCGCGGGGCAGGCGGTGCCGCCGGCAGCGGCTGCCGACACCGCATCGACGAGCGCCGGTGCCGCCGCCCCGTCGTCGTACGGTGGTGGCTGGTCGGGTGGATCGGCCACGCAGAGTCGGCTCAGTCTGGGCGTGCGCGAGCAGCCGCTGGCTGATTACGCTGCGCTGCTGGGAGAGCCGGCCACGATGGACCAGGCCGCTGGCCCGTTTCCCCGAATGGCCCCGGACAGCCCCGAGCAGGCGCCGCCGCTGGGCTTCGCCATCGCCCAGCTCAAGAGCATCTACGTGCTGGCGGAGAACGAGCACGGTCTGGTGCTGGTCGACATGCACGCCGCGCACGAGCGCATCACCTACGAGAAGTTGAAGGCGGCGCGCGCCGCCAACCATCTGCGCTCGCAGGTGATGCTTGTGCCGCTCAGCTTGGCGGTGAGCGCGAAGGAAGCCGCCGCCGCCGAGGAGCACGCCGAAGCGCTGGCGGCATGGGGGCTGGAGCTGTCGCGCAGCGGGCCGTCGGCGGTGGTGGTGCGGCGCATTCCCGCGCTGCTGGAAGGCGCCGACGTGGGCCAGCTCACCCGCGATGTGTTGGCGGAACTGGCCCAGCACGGCAGCTCGCGCCGGCTGCAGGAGCTGGAGAATGAGCTGCTGTCGACCATGGCCTGCCACGGCTCGGTGCGCGCGGGCCGCCGTCTGAGCCTGCCGGAAATGAACGCGCTGCTGCGCGAAATGGAAGCCACCGAGCGCTCCGGCCAGTGCAATCACGGACGACCGACCTGGACCCAACTGAGCCTGGCCGAGCTGGATCGTTTGTTCCTGCGCGGGCGCTGACCGGTCGCGTTTGCCTCGCTGCCCCGGCGCTACGCATACTCGGCGTTCCCCACTTGCTGGCCTGCTGCCTGATGATCCGTCGCGCCCCACTCGCTCTCGCCGTTTTGCTTGGAGTTTCCCCCGTGCACGCTGCCGATGTTCCCGTCGCCCCGACCCTTTCCGCCCAGGACGTCACGCGCGAGGTTGAGCAGTGGCGGCATGATCGGCTGGAGCGGCTGACCGCACCGGATGGCTGGCTCAGCCTGATCGGCCTGGAGTGGTTGCACGAGGGTGTGAACCGCGTTGGCCACGCGGCGGACAACGACATCGTGCTGGCGGCGGGCCCGGATCATCTGGGCACCGTGACGTTGGGCAAGGACGGCGCGCTCACCTTCGCGCCCGCGGCGGGGAGCGGTGCCACCGTGGATGGCCAGACCGTCACCAGCGCCGCACTGGTCGACGACATGCACGCCGGCGCCGGCACTCCGACGACCGTGCGATTCGGCACGGCGAGCTTCTATGTGATCGATCGCAACGGCCGCAAGGCGCTGCGCGTGAAGGATACCGAGGCGCCCACCCGCAAGCATTTCCTGGGCATCGAGTCGTTCCCGATCGATCCCTCGTGGCGCATCGTGGCGAAGTGGGTGCCGTTCGATCCGCCGCACCAGCTGCAGATCGGCTCGGTGATCGGCACCATCGACACGGTCGACGTGCCGGGCAAGGCGGTGTTCGAGCGTGACGGCAAGACTTTCGAGCTGATGCCCTATCAGGAGGAGCCGGGCGGCGAGCTGTTCTTCGTGATTGCCGACCGCACCTCGGGCAAGGAGACCTACGGCGCGGCGCGCTTTTTCTACGCGGCACTGCCCGCCGGTGGCGTGAAGCAGCCCGGCAGCGTGGTGCTGGATTTCAACCGCGCCTACAACCCGCCGTGCGCGTTCACGCCGTTCGCCACCTGCCCGCTGGCGCCGCCGGAAAACCGGCTGGACATCGCGGTGACCGCCGGCGAAAAAAAGTACCGCGGCGGTCACTGACGGTAGGAGCGCACCCTGTGCGCGAATGATCTTGCCGGTGATCTTGCCGGTGATCGCGCACAGGGTGCGCTCCTACGAGGGCTCATACCCTCAGGAGGACAGGGCAGGTACGGTGCCGGTCAGCGCCCCTTGAACTCGGGCTTGCGCTTGTCGAGGAACGCGCGCGTGCCTTCGCGCATGTCCTCGCTGGAGAACACCAGGGCGAAGGCCTGCGTCTCGAATTCCAGCCCCTGGTCGATGCCGGTTTCGCCGCCCTGCAGCACGGCGTCGAGAATGCCGGCCGCGGCCAGCGGCGCGGCGGCGGCGAGCTGGTCGGCGAGGGCGTCGACGGTTTCGTCCAGCGCTTCGGGCGCCACCACTTGGGTCACGATGCCGAGCTCAAGGGCACGCTGCGCGCCAATCGTGGCGCCAGTGAGGCACAGCTCCAGCGCCGCGCTGCGGCCGGCCAGGCGCAGCAGGCGCTGGGTGCCGCCGAAGCCGGGGATCAGGCCGAGGTTGATTTCCGGCTGGCCGAACCTGGCTTTCTCGCTGGCCACGCGCAGGTGGCAGGCCATCGCCAGCTCCATGCCACCACCGAGTGCAAAACCCTGGATGCGCGCGATCACCGGCTTGCCGAGACGTTCGATCAGGCTCATCAGGCGCTGGCCGGTGCGCGAGAACGACTGCGCCTGCAGCGGGGTGTAGCCGCTCATCTCGGCAATGTCGGCGCCGGCGACAAATGCCTTCTCGCCGCTTCCGCTGAGCACCACCGCACGCACGCCGTCTTCCTGCGCGGCCTGGGTGAAGGCGAGGGTGAGCTCGTTGAGCGTGTCGCGATTGAGTGCGTTGAGCTTGTCCGGGCGCGCCACCGTGATGGTGCGCACCGCGCCGCGATCGGCGATCTCGAGGTTGCGATAGGCCATGGCAGAACCCTGTGGAAGAAAGGTCGCAGAGGATAGCAGCGGGAACCTTTGCGGCTGGTGGGAATCTCACGCTGGGTATCGCGACCCGGCTGTGCGGTGCGCCGTTTTCGTTGCGCATCGCATGCTCGCCGGGCATCCCGTTGGCGGAGATCGGCATGGTGAAGAGGACAGGCGTGATGCTGGCGGCAGCACTTGGGCTGATGGTCACCGTGGCGCACGCGCGGCAGTCGTCCACGGATGCGGCCAAGCCCCAGTCCGTCGACAAGGCCAAGCTGTCCTACGCCATTGGCTACGAAATCGGCAGCCAGTTCGCCGATGGTGATCCGGCGGTGGACCTGGCCACGCTGCAGCGTGCTATCCAGGACGCCGCCGCCAAGCGTGCGCCCAGCGTGCCGATGTCGCAGATGCGGGCGCAGCTGCACGCGCTGGACGAGCAGATGCACGCCCGCGCGGTGGAGGAGTTTCGCCGCGTCGCCGCCGCCAACGCCCGCAAAAGTGAGCAATACCTTGCACACAACCGCACCCAGCCCGGCGTGGTGCAGCTGCCCTCGGGCGTGCAGTACGCGGTGATCAAGCAGGGGCAGGGGGACGCCAGCCCCACGGTGGACAGCAAGGTCACCGTCAACTACCGCGGCATGCTGATCGACGGCACCGAGTTCGACAGCACCTTCGCCCACGGCAACCCGGTGAGCTTCGTGGTCAACAGCGTGATTCCCGGCTGGCGCGACGTGATCCCGCGCATGCACGTGGGCGACCGCTGGAAGGTGGTGATCCCGCCGAAGCTGGCCTACGGCGAGCGCGGCGCGTTGCCGCGCATCGGCCCGAACGAGGTGCTGGTGTTCGACATCGAGCTGCTGGACGTCACCAACCCCTGATCGGCGCGCCGTGCAGGCGCTATCATTGCCGGCCATGTCGATCGATCCCCGTGCTTCCTTTTCCCAGGCACCGCTGACGCCGTGCACCGGCGTGTGCCGGCTGGACGGTCGCGGCTATTGCCTTGGCTGCCAGCGGTCGATGGGCGAGATCGCGCGCTGGGGCACCATGCCCGATACCGAGCGGCTGTACCTCATGCGCGTGGTGCTGCCGGCCCGCAAGGCGTCGTGATGGAGCGGATCTGGCACGCGCTGGAGCCCGCGCTGCTGCCGCTGGCCGAACCGCCGCAGCCGCCGGGCTGGAACTACGCACACATGAGCGAGTTGCTCGGTACGGCCGCGCGCCGGCCCGCGGCGGTGCTGGTGGGCGTGCGCGAGGGCGTCGAGCCGCGCGTGCTGCTCACCGTGCGCACCGCGCACCTGCCATCGCACGCGGGGCAGGTGGCGTTTCCCGGCGGCGGCAGCGATCCGGGCGATCGCGATGCGATCGCCACCGCCCTGCGCGAGAGCGAAGAAGAAATCGGTCTGGCCCCGGGCCTGGTGTCGCCGCTGGGCTTCCTCGACGTGTTCGAGACCATCAGCGGTTACTGCGTGACCCCGGTGGTGGCGCGCATTGCCGAGCACGCCCGGCTGACGCCGGCACCGGACGAGGTGGCCGAGGTGTTCGAGGTGCCGCTGGGATTTTTCCTGGAGCCGGGCAACCTGCGCCGCTACACCATGGAATTTCGTGGCCATCAGCGGCCGATGGTGGAGTTCGTGCACGGCAGCCACCGCATCTGGGGCGCCACCGCGGCAATGATGCTGAACCTGCTGCAGAGGATGGGACGCGCATGAAGACCACGCTGATTTCCGCCGCCGAACTGGCCGCGCTGCCGCCCGGCGAAGTGCTGATCGTCGACTGCCGCTTCGACCTTGCTGACGCGGGCAAGGGTGAGCGCGACTGGCGCGCAGGGCACATCCCCGGCGCGGTCTACGCGAGCCTCGATCGCGACCTGTCCGATCTCTCGCGCCAGTCGCTCGGCCTGGGCCGCCATCCGCTGCCGCTGGAGCCGGATTTCTCCGCCGTGCTCGCTCGTTGGGGCTGGCGTCCGGGACTGCAGGTCGTGGCCTACGATGCCGCCGGCGGCGCGCTGGCGGGGGCGCGTCTGTGGTGGTTGATGCGGCTCATGGGCGCGCGCGCGGTGGCCGTGCTCGACGGCGGCCTCGGGGCGTGGACCGCCGCGGGCCTGCCGCTGGATACCACGTTGCCGCAGCGCGAGCTTACGCAGGTGGCGGCGATCCATTACGACCCCGCGCAGCTGATCGTGGATCACGCCGCGGTGGCGGCGCGGCCGGATCAGCTGCTGCTCGATGCGCGCGCCGCGCCGCGCTATCGCGGCGATATCGAACCGCTCGACCGCGTGGGCGGACACGTGCCGGGTGCGCGGAACCGGCCGTTCGCGGACAACCTCACCGCCGACGGGCGCTTCAAGTCGCCCGACGCGTTGAGGCAGGAGTTCATGGCGATCATCGACGGCAGCGCGCCGACGCAGGTGGTGCACTCGTGTGGCTCCGGCGTCACCGCCTGCCACAACCTGCTGGCGATGGAGCATGCCGGCCTGGCCGGCTCGCGACTGTATGCGCCGTCGTGGAGCGGCTGGGTCAGTGATCCAGCGCGCCCCGTGGCCACGGGGCCGGGCTGAGCGCCCGGCCGCACTGGTTTACTTCTTCCTGAGACGATCGACCAGGCCCTGCAGCACCGCCTGCGTCTGCGGGTGGAAGAAGCCGTCCACGAACGCATCCAGCGGCAGTGCATCCACGTCGGCGTACGCGTCGGCCAGGTCGACGCGGGCGAGCGTGCGGGTCGCGAGCATCGCATGCGGGGGCAGCGCCAGCAGTTCACGCAGCCAGTGCAGGGCGCGGGTGGTGACCTGGTCCACGCCGGTGAGTTCGTCCACCATGCCGCAGGCCAGCGCCTGCGAGGAGTCGATCATCGCGCCGGCCACCAGCAGCCGCTCGGCGCGATAGGTGCCCACCACCCGGCGCAGCGCCAGCTGGATGCACTCGGGCACGCTCAGCCCGACCTGCACCTCGTTGAGGCCGATCTTGAACGGCCCCTCGGCCATCACCCGGTAGTCACAGAACAGGGCCAGCACCGCGCCGCCGGCCGGACAGTGCCCGGTGATCGCCGCCACCACCGGAATCGGTGAGCGCGCCAACGCGGCGCCGACGGCGAAGAACTCGCGCCAGAACGCGCGCACCTCGCCGCGCTCGCGCCCCATCAGCGCCGGCACGTCGACACCGGCGGAAAACATCCCCGGCGTGCCGGACAGCACGATGCCGCGCACGCCGGCTGCGGGTGCTTCTTCCAGCGCGGCACGCAGGCTCTGCAGCAGTTCGAGATTCAGCGCGTTGGCCGGCGGGCGGGCCAGCTGGAGTTCGACGATGGTGTCGTGGGTGATGCGGTTGAGCATGATCGTTTCCCTGAAGGGTGGGGCTTATTGCGGCTGGTCGTCGGCGGTCCAGGTGTAGCGCACGGCGTAGTCGAGGGTGGCGCTGCCGTGCGCCGGCACCTTCACCGCGAAGCCCAGCGTGTCCGCCGTGGTGACGGTGGGCTTGAGGCTGGATGAGGCCAGCTTCCAGGTGCGCCAGCGCGACGGGTGCTCGCGCACGGTGACGGTGCGCGCGCTGTCGCCCGCGTTGGTGAAGACGAGGCGGAAGGCCTCGTCCATGGTGCGGCCGTTGCGATCGACGTGGAACGCGGTGCGCTCGCGCCTGGCGCGCAGGTCGAACACGTTGCCGAGGGTGAGCTTGACCTCGCCGTCCTTCGGCGTGTCTTCGATGCGACTCTCGCCGATCACCTGCGCGGCTCCGTGGTCATCGCGCGCCAGCACGCGCAGGTAGCCGGCCGGCAGGCTGTCAAAGGCGCGGAAGGCGAGCGTGCCGACCACGTTGGTGGGTCCATCAGCGATGATCGAAGGCTGGGTCATCGGTTGCGGCGGCTGGTAGCTGCCGCCGGTTTCGTACAGCGCGGTGCGCTCGCAGGCGATGCTCTGCGGCGCGTACAGCGGCAGCAGGCTAATGCTGCCCTCGGGCAGGTCGACCGGCGCGGGCAGGCGGTAGCTGCGGTAGTCGGCCAGGGTCGACTGCTGCGGGAGGTCGGCGGCCTTGCCGCGGAAGCTCATCGCCATCATGGGAGCGGCCGCCACCGGCTTGTCCAGCCGCGGATCGCCGGCAATCAGCGTGAGCTTCGCATTGTGCCAGTCGCTGCCGCTGCGGTTGGCCACGCTGGCGCGCGACTCCACGTTGAGCTGACAGCCGCTGCCGCTGGCGAGCGTGCCGATATACGACGCGCGCCAGCCCAGGCCGCCCGTCACATAGCTCAGCTGTGCGGTCGTGGCGCCTGCGCGCGTTGCGTCCACGCGCAGGTCCAGCCGGGCGCCGCCGTCGACGTTGCCGCTCGTACGCACGGCAACGTAGTCGTGCACCAGCAAGGTGACCTCGCCCTCGCGGACCTGCAGGGATTCGCCCGCCGACAGCAGGGTGCCGCTGGCGATCAGGCTTCCCTGCTCGCCGAGCACGTCGACCTTGCGTCCCACCAGATCGCCCAGCAGCGCCGAGCTGCCCTGCGCCAGCCGCAGCCGCTGCGAGATCACTGCGGCCTTCGCGCCGCCAAACTCCAGCGACAGCGACTCGGGATCGAGGTACAGCGGCAGTCCGCCCAGGGTGACGTCCTGCACGCCCGTGGAGAGGTTCACCGAGCGCGGCTCGCGCACCATCGCGTAACCGGCCGGCACGCTGTTGCCATCGTTGGCGAACAGCGAGGCGTCATCGCTGCGGTAGATCGTGATCTCGCTGTGTTCGGCGGCGCCGACGCCGGTGGCCAGCGTCAGCAGGAAGAGGGCGAGGGACGTCTTGCGCACGGGCGAACTCCTTGCATGAAGGTGCAGGCGATCTTACCGGCACCGCATGAAGCGCGGGCATCGGGCGCTTCGTGCGCGCAACCCCATTCGGCTGCCAAGCGCGTTCAAGCGCCGACGGCGTCCGCGGATTCCCGAATCGCCTGCGGCAGCGGTACCGGCTTGCCGGTGGCGGGGTTCATCCACACCAGCACCACGTGTCCGTCGCAGTAGAGCCGCTGGCCGTCGTCGGCATCGACGACGCGATGTGCGAGGGTGATCGAGCTGTTGCCCAATCGCTCGCAGGACAGCTCCACCGCCAGCTGGCCCGGCCAGGCGATAGGCTGGCGATAGTTGAGGTGGCTGGCGGCGAGCACCGGCATCGACGATTCGTCGAACCACGGGCCGGGCACGTGGCGCAGCCAGTGCAGCCGCGCCTCTTCCAGATACGTGAGGTAGGTGGAGTTGTTGACGTGGTTGAACGCGTCCAGGTCACGCCAGCGCACGTCAAGCCGCGCCACGAACAGCGGCGCCGGCCTCGCGATTGCCGGCGTCGACGCGCTGGCTGCCTCAGCTGGCGGAACTGCACTGGCGGCCTTGGCGGCGCGAGGCTTGCGTGCCGGCTTGGCGGTGTCCTTCTCGACGCTCACGACCGTTTCTTCCGGGGCAGGGGCCGATATTTGTCGGCCGAGGCGATGTGCTTGGTGGCGGCTTTGGTGCGGGTGGACGCGTCGGCCCGCTTGGCCTTGGTGGCGCGAGTGGATTTCAGCTGCGGTGCGAGGAAGTGGCCAGTGTGCGAGCCGGGCGTGGCCGCCACCGTTTCGGGCGTACCGGCCACCAGGATGCGCCCGCCGCCGGAGCCGCCTTCGGGGCCCAGGTCGACGATCCAGTCGGCAGTCTTGATCACGTCGAGGTTGTGCTCGATCACCACCACCGTGTTGCCCTGGTCGACCAGCTGATGCAGCACGTCGAGCAACTGCTCGATGTCGTG
>DASUJJ010000056.1:0-29588 GCA_036279335.1 Dyella sp. | reverse complement strand
TCGGTCTGCAGCACCCAGTCAAGATCCGGCTGGTCGGCGAACGCCGCCTGCACCTGCTCGCCGCAGTGGCCGTAGACCACATGGATCACTGCCGGCTCGAGCGTGCGCGCCGCCGCCAGCACGTGGCCGAGCAGGGGACGTGCGGCCAGCGGCATCAATACCTTGGCGCGCCGGGACTTCATACGCTTGCCTTCGCCGGCAGCGAGAACGATGACGTGCAGGGCGGCGTCGGGCATGGGCAAGGCTCATCGGAATACGGCGGGTAAGGATATCAGCCGATGCGCGGTCCATCGCAGCGTGAGTCAACGCCCCGGCGCGGGCGGCAGGTGCTCGAGCTGCGGCGAGTAGGCCTGCACGAAGGCGTTGCGCAGGACACCCAGGATGGCCGCAAAGGTGTCCAGCTGGCGGTCGTCGATGCGCCCGCTGATGGGCACGCGCGTGGCGAACTGGTCGTGCGCCTGGTTCTTGAACAGCGACGTCACGCCCTGCGCCAGCGCCTGCCAGGCCACCTGCAGCGGGTTCTTGTCGCCTGCGGCTACATCCTGCTTCCAGCTGAAGATCTTCAGCCCGGTGAACAGCGGCTTGGCGTAGCCGCTGAGCTGCCCGTCGCGCGCCTCCAGCGCCATGGTGAAGTCGCCTCGACCGCTGGCGAAATCCAATCCGGCATAGGCACGCGCCAGATCGTTTGCCCGGGTCAGGTCGATGTCGCTCACCTGCAACTGGTAGGTGAAGTCGCCGAACCGCCTCAGCGGGTCGAACGTCGCCTGCGCGACCAGCCGCGCATCCCCCAGCAGGCGGGCCGTGGCGTGCAGCTCGGCCACCCGCGACCCGCCGCGGTGATCGATGTTGGTGAGGTTGCTGACCGTGGCCTGCACGTCGGTCATGGTCAGATCCACCCGCGGCTGCGAGACGAAACTCTGGAAGGTCACCCGACCGTTGCGCACGGTGAGCTCATCGAGCCGGATGGGCACCAGCATGCGCAGCTGGGCGCGCCAATCCACGCCGCGACCGGACTGGCTGGCGCCCTTGCCGCGGCCGTCGACGAAGTTCACGGTCGGCCGATCGAACGCCACCTTGCCGCGCAGGACGCCGTGACGCATCGCCTTCCAGCTCAGGGCGATTTCGGTGTGGGGGGCATCGAGCAGGGGCACCGGCACGTCGCCGGATACCTTGGCAATGCGCAGCCCATCGATGCTGTAGGCGCCGCGCCACAGGTGCAGATCGATGTCGGCGATCTGGCCATGGTACTGGCCCATCCGCTGCATGCGCGCGTTGAGATAGCCGCGCACGGCGTAGGGCAGCAGCGCGCGCAGCACCACCAGCACGATCGCGATGATCAACAGCGCGCCGAGGTGGCGGCGAACGCGGATAGCCATGACGGCGCACCAGCAGAGATGACTGCGCGAGCTTAGCCGTGCGGGTGTGGGCGCGCCGTGCAATTGCAGAACGGCAAACGCCGGCGCGAGGCCGGCGTTTGCTGCGAAACGTGTCCCCGGGCGGGGCGCGCGCTCAGTGCTTGAGCGTGCGGCGCAGGCGCTCCAGCGCCTGCAGCTGGGTGATCGCCTCGGCCAGCTTGACCTGCGCCTCGGCGATTTCCATCGCGTCGGTGCGGTTGGCCAGCGCCTCTTCGGCGTGACGCTTGGCCGCCAGCGCGGCGGCTTCGTCGATGTCGGCCGAGCGGATCGCGCTGTCGGCCAGCACGGTGACGACCTGCGGCTGCACTTCGAGAATGCCGCCGCCGGTGATCGAGATATCCACCTTCTCGCCGTTGGCCTCGGTGATGACGACCTTGCCGGGCTTGAGACGGGTGATCAGCGGCGCGTGGCGCGGGGTGATGCCCAGCTCGCCCAGCTCGCCGGTGGCAACAACCATCGTCGCCTCGCCCGAGTAGATCTCGGCTTCGGCACTGACGACGTCGACGCGGATGGTGTGGGTCATGCTTTGTCTCGCTCTGCTCGACGGGAGTGGGAAAGGGTCAATCGGGAATGGTCAGGCCAGGCGGGCGTCGCTTCTGCGATTCCCGATTGACGATTCACGATTGCCGAAGGCCGATCAGGCGGCCTTCTTGGCGCCCATTTCCTCAGCCTTCTTGATCGCCTCGTCGATGCCGCCAACCATGTAGAACGCCTGCTCCGGCAGGTGGTCGACGTCGCCGTCCACGATCATCTTGAAGCCGCGGATGGTTTCCTTCAGCGTCACGTACTTGCCCGGCGAGCCGGTGAACACCTCGGCCACGTGGAACGGCTGCGAGAAGAAGCGCTCGATCTTGCGGGCGCGGGACACCGCCTGCTTGTCTTCTTCGCTCAGCTCGTCCATGCCCAGGATCGCAATGATGTCCTTGAGCTCCTTGTAGCGCTGCAGCGTGCCCTGCACGCGACGGGCGACGTCGTAGTGCTCGGCGCCGATCACGTTCGGATCAAGCTGGCGGCTGGTGGAATCCAGCGGATCCACGGCCGGGTAGATACCGAGCGAGGCGATGTTGCGGCTCAGCACCACGGTCGCATCCAAGTGGGCGAAGGTGGTGGCCGGGGACGGATCGGTAAGGTCATCCGCGGGCACGTAGACGGCCTGGATCGAGGTGATCGAGCCGGTCTTGGTCGAGGTGATGCGCTCCTGCAGCACGCCCATCTCTTCGGCCAGCGTGGGCTGGTAGCCCACCGCCGACGGCATGCGGCCGAGCAGCGCGGACACTTCGGTACCGGCCAGGGTGTAGCGGTAGATGTTGTCGACGAAGAACAGCACGTCGCGGCCCTTGCCGTGCTCGTCCTTCTCGTCACGGAAGTACTCGGCCATGGTCAGGCCTGTCAGCGCCACGCGCAGACGGTTGCCCGGCGGCTCGTTCATCTGGCCGTACACCATGGCCACCTTGTCGAGCACGTTGGAGTCCTTCATCTCGTGGTAGAAGTCGTTGCCCTCGCGGGTACGCTCGCCCACGCCAGCGAACACGGACAGACCTTCGTGCGCCTTGGCGATGTTGTTGATCAGCTCCATCATGTTCACGGTCTTGCCGACGCCGGCACCGCCGAACAGGCCGACCTTGCCGCCCTTGGCGAACGGGCAGACCAGATCGATCACCTTGATGCCGGTTTCCAGCAGATCGTTGGCCGCGGCCTGATCGGCGTAGCTCGGCGCCTCGCGGTGGATCACCCACTGATCCTGCTCGCCGATCGGGCCGGCTTCGTCGATCGGATTGCCCAGCACGTCCATGATGCGGCCGAGGGTCTGCTTGCCGACCGGCACCTTGATGCCTTCGCCGGTGTTGCGGGCAATCAGGCCACGCTTGAGGCCATCCGTCGAACCGAGCGCGATCGTGCGCACGACACCGTCACCGAGCTCCTGCTGGACCTCCAGCGTGATCTCGGTGCCGTCGATCTTCAGGGCGTTGTAGACCAACGGGACCTGATCGCGCGGAAACTCGACGTCGATAACCGCGCCGATGATCTGAACAACTTTGCCCTGGCTCATGGAATGCTCCGGATGGATTTCTTGGGTTTCATTGGAAGCGCCACCGAAGCGTCGCTCTTTTCAAGTGTGCGGCAACGGATCGCCGCGTTTGACTTTGTCTTGCTGTCAGGGACTGACCGCGCTTACACCGCCGCCGCGCCGCCGACGATTTCCGAGATTTCCTGGGTAATCGCGGCCTGGCGGGCCTTGTTGTAGACCAGCGTGAGGTCGCCGATGACCTTGTTTGCGTTGTCCGATGCGCTCTTCATGGCCACCATGCGCGCAGCGTGCTCGCTGGCCAGATTCTCCAGCGCAGCCTGGTACACCACCGACTCGATGTAGCGACCGAGCACGTGCTCCAGCACGGTGGCGGCATCGGGCTCGTAGATGTAATCCCAGTCGTGCGTCCGTTCGAGCGCGATGCCGGCGGAGCCTTCCATCTCCGAAGCCACCAGCGGCAGCGGCAGCAATGCCTGCACCGTGGCGTTCTGGGTCATCGTGTTGACGAAATCGTTGTAGGCCAGGAACACGCGATCCAGGCCATTGGCCGAATACGCGTCCAGCACCACCTTGATCACACCGACCAGGCTCTGCAGCTTCGGCCGCTCACCCAGATGGGTGACGCTGCCGATCAGGTTGACGCCCTTGATCCGGCGGAAGAACTGCACCGCCTTCTGGCCGATCGCCACCACGTCGACGGCAACGCCCTTGTCCTGCCATTCGCGAATCGCCGGAAGCAGGCGACGGAACAGGTTGGAGTTGAGGCCACCGCACAGGCCGCGATCGGTGGAGACCACCACGTAGGCCACGCGTGCGACGTTGTCGCGCTGGATCAGGAACGGATGATTGAAGTCGGTGCTGGCTTGCGCCACGTGCGCGATCACCTTGCGCATCAGGCGGGCGTAGGGCCGCGAGGCCTTCATCAGCTCCTGCGCCTTGCGGATCTTCGAGGCCGAGACCATCTCGAGCGCGCGCGTCACCTTGCGCATGTTCTGCGTGCTCTTGATCTTGGTTTTGATTTCGCGTCCGCTTGCCATGTCTGTCGCTCGCTGTGCTCGCTCGGGGAATGGTGAATCGGGAGTCGGAAATCGTCAGAAGCGAGGCGTCACGCGCTCTGCTCTTGCGATTCCCGATTCGCTGTTGCCGATTCCCTGCTTACCAACTACCGGTCTTCTTGTACTCGTCCATCGCCGACTTGAACGTGCCCTCGATCTCGGCATTCCAGTCACCGGTGGCGACGATCTTCTGCATCAGCTCGCCGTGGTTCTGGTGGAAGAACGCATGCAGGCCCTTCTCGAACGGCAGCACCTTGTTGACCGGCAGGTCATCCAGGTAGCCCTTCTCGGCGGCGTACACCGACAGTGCCAGCTCGGCGATCGACAGCGGCGCGTACTGCGACTGCTTCATCAGCTCGGTCACGCGCTGACCGCGATCCAGCTGGGCGCGGGTGGCCGGGTCCAGATCCGAGGCGAACTGCGCGAACGCGGCCAGCTCGCGGAACTGCGCCAGCGCCAGCTTCACGCCGCCGGAGAGCTTCTTGACGATCTTGGTCTGCGCCGCGCCACCCACGCGCGACACAGAGATACCGGCGTTCACGGCCGGGCGGATGCCCGCGTTGAACAGATCGGTCTCGAGGAAGATCTGGCCGTCGGTGATCGAGATCACGTTGGTCGGCACGAAGGCGGACACGTCGCCGGCCTGGGTTTCGATGATCGGCAGCGCGGTCAGCGAACCGGTCTTGCCCTTCACTTCGCCGTTGGTGAACTTCTCCACGTACTCTTCGGACACGCGCGATGCGCGCTCGAGCAGACGCGAGTGGAGATAGAACACGTCGCCCGGATACGCCTCGCGACCCGGCGGGCGCTTCAGCAGCAGCGAGATCTGGCGGTAGGCCACGGCCTGCTTGGACAGGTCGTCGTAAATGATCAGCGCATCCTGGCCGCGGTCGCGGAAGTACTCGCCCATGGCGCAGCCGGAGTAGGGCGCGATGTACTGCAGTGCCGCCGACTCGGAGGCCGAGGCGACCACCACGATGGTGTTGGCCAGCGCGCCGTTCTCTTCCAGTTTGCGCACCACGTTGGCGATCGACGAGCGCTTCTGGCCGATGGCGACGTAGATGCACTTAATGCCGGAATCTTTCTGGTTGATGATCGCGTCGATCGCCAGCGCGGTCTTGCCGGTCTGGCGGTCGCCGATGATCAGCTCGCGCTGGCCGCGGCCGATCGGGATCATCGAGTCGACCGACTTGTAGCCAGTCTGCACCGGCTGGTCGACCGACTTGCGCCAGATCACGCCCGGCGCGACCTTCTCGATCGGCGCGTTGACGGTGGAGGCGATCGGACCCTTGCCGTCGATCGGGTTGCCCAGCGCATCGACCACGCGGCCAAGCAGCTCGGGACCCACCGGCACCTCGAGGATGCGGCCGGTGGTCTTGGCGGTGTCGCCTTCGCGCAGGTGCTGGTATTCGCCCAGCACCACCGCACCGACCGAGTCGCGCTCGAGGTTGAGGGCCAGGGCAAACGAGTTGCCCGGCAGTTCGATCATTTCGCCCTGCATCACGTCGGCCAGACCGTGGATGCGCACGATACCGTCGGACACGCTGATGATCGTGCCCTCGTTGCGGGCCTCCGCGCCGAGCTTGAACTGCTCGATGCGGTTCTTGATCAGCTCGCTGATCTCGGACGGATTCAAGGTGGTGCTGGACATGGTCGTTTCCTTGGGTTCGCGCCGCGTCAGCGGCACCCGATGGTTTTTTGAATCTGGGGGTCAGTGCGCCAGCGCGGCGGCCAACTTTTCGAGCCGTCCGCGCGCAGAGCCGTCAATCACTTCGCTACCGGTGTCGATCACCACGCCACCAAGCAGCGAGCCGTCGACCTGGGTTTCCAGTTCGATCTCGCGCTTGAAGCGACGCTTCAGCGACGCCTTCAGCTGGTCGGCCTGCGCCGCATCCAGCTCCATCGCGCTGGTCACCTTCACCAGCAGCTGCGACTCGGCTTCGCGCTTGTAGCCCTCGAAAAGTTCGGCAACTTCCGGCAGCAGCGACATGCGCCGATGCTCGGCCAGCTCCTTCAGGAACTGGGAAAACGCGCTGTCAGCCGCCATGCCCTGGGGCAAGTGCAAGGAAGCCATCTGTGCCGGCTGCACGCGCGGATCGTTGCCAAAGCCGGCAATCTGCGGGTCCTTTGCCACGGCCGCCGAAAAGGCCAGCGCGCGGGACCAGTCGTTCAGGGCATCCGCCGCGTGTGCCAGCTCAAAAGCGGCACGGGCGTAGGGCCGGGCGAGAGTGATTGCCTGAGCCATCGCTTAGATCTCGGTCGCGAGCTGATCGAGCAGGGCCTTGTGGGCTGCCGGATCGATCTCGCGCTGCACGATCTTGCTGGCGCCCTGCACCGCCAGTGCACCCACGCGCTCGCGAAGTTCCGCGCGGGCACGCTGTGCCATGGAGGCGATCTCGTCCTGCGCCACCGCTTTGAGCCGGTTGATTTCGGCAATAGCGTCGGCCTTGGCCTTGTCCAGGATCTGGTTGCCCTGTTGCTGCGCCTTGTCGATGATCTCCGAGGCCTGCTGACGCGCCTTGCGGATCTCGTCAGCCACCTTGGCGTCGGCATCCTTGAGCTCGGCACGTGCGCGCTCGGCGGCATTGAGGCCGTCGGCAATCTTCAGCTGGCGCTCTTCGATCGCCTTGGTCAGGTTCGGCCAGATGAATTTGACCGTGAAGCCGATCAAGATCGCGAACGAGAGCATTTCGCCAATCAGAGTGGCGTTGATATCCATCGCTGCTTACCTGTTAGTACGAGGTACAAGCACGGGCGCCGAGGCGCCCCTGCAAAAAGGCGATACCGCCGAAGCGGCATCGCGTCGGCGTGCTTACTTGCCGGTACCGGCGGCCGAAAGCACGGCGCCCAGCAGCGGGTTGGCCACGGCGAAGTACATGGCCAGCGCCACACCGATCAGGAACGCAGCGTCGATCAGACCGGCCAGCAGGAACATGCGGCCCTGCAGCAGCGGGACGAGCTCGGGCTGACGCGCGGCGGCTTCGAGGAACTTCGAACCCATGATGCCGATACCGATACAGGCACCGAGCGCGCCGAGACCGATCATCAGGCCGAGCGCGATCGCGGTGAAGCCCTGGATTTGTGCAAACTGAACGAGTTGTTCCACGGTGTTCTCCTCAATAAAAGAAATGCGTAAGAGCGAGCAAAAACAAACGAAATCAGTGGTGATCGTGCGCCATCGAGATGTAGACGATAGTCAGCACCATGAAGATGAAAGCCTGGATCGAGATGATCAGGATGTGGAACAGGCCCCACACCGTCTAGCCGATGATGCCCATGCCGAACAGCAACCAGCTGCCCGCACTGAACAAACCGGCGATCAGCATGAACACCAGCTCGCCCGCATACATGTTGCCGAACAGTCGCATCGCCAGACTGACCGGCTTGGACAGGAGCTCGACCATGTTCAGCGCGAAATTGGGGATCCACAGCAGCGGGTGTTTGCCGAACGGCGCGGTGAAGAGCTCATGCATGTAGCCGCCGAAGCCCTTGGCCTTGAAGCTGTAGAAGATCACCAGGATCAGCACAGTGAACGACATCGCGAAAGTGAGGCTGAGGTCCGCCGTGGGCACCGAGCGGAAGTGCGCGATACCGAACTTCTCGGTGATGAACGGAAGCAGGTCGACCGGCAGCAGATCCATGGCGTTCATCAGGAACACCCACAGAAACACCGTCAGCGCCAGCGGGCCGAGGAAGCGGCGGTCGCCGTGGAAGACGTCCTTGACCTGACCGTCGACGAACTCCAGCACGATTTCGACGAACGCCTGCCCCTTGCCCGGCACACCCGCGGTAGCTCGGCGCGACTTCAGCCAGAACCAGCCGCAAGCGAGCACGCCAAGAGCCAGCGAGACAGCAATGGAATCGAGGTGGAATGACCAGAAGCCGCCGTCGTGCGACGACTGCAGGAAGGTCAGGTGATGCTGGATGTATTCGGTAAGACCGCCCTGCGGCTCGCTTGCCATGTTTCAACCCTTGAATCTGAACGCCAGCAGATTGACCGCGTACGCTGCCATCAGCCCCGCAATGGCGGCCAACGGCGGCAACTTGAATTGCACCAGGATCATGAGCATCCCGCCCACGGTGACGACCCACTTCAGGATCATCCCCGACAGCAGTCGACCCAGCACGACCCCACCGCTCCCCAGCCCGGCAAAGGCGCGCAGCGAAAGCAGCATGGTCCCCGCTGCCACCACAATCGCGCCCGCGGCGGCAGCTATTGCCTCGCGAGGCCCCTGAACCAGGAAGATGCCGCCAGCGACGACTGCCACTGCCATTTGCAGCGACATCATCCGCATGGCGAGGCGACGTCCGGAGTCTAGACTGTTGATCACGTGATGTTCCCGCGCGGCTACACACCAGGCGGCACTCGATCCCGCGACAGGCCACGATCCAATCCGCAAGATTCTAGCAGTTGGCTGATACGAGCGACAAGCATCGACAGCACGCAATCGCAGGCCGCGAAGGGCTGAAACGAGCCCACGCTGACCGGGACCAACAAACAAGGGCCGGACGATGGTCCGGCCCTTGTGGCAAAGGCATGCAGCCTGAGCGGGAATTACTTGGAGGCAGACTTCTTCGCTGCGGCCACCGGAGCGGCGACGGCCTCGTTGGCGGCCTGCTGCTGCTCCTGCAGGATCGCACCGATCGACTCGGCGGTCTTCTGCGACACCGCGAAGATCTCCTGGCTCACCGCAACCGCGCGCTCGGCGTTGTCACGGTTGAGGCTGGCGCCCTTTTCCCAGAGCGAGCGGAAGCCGTCGGCATCACGGGTTTCCATCGCCTCGGCGAGGAACTCCGAAGACATCTGGGCCTGCTGCTCCAGCGCCTTGAACTGCAGACCGGCGACGGTCTCGAAGCCCTTCAGCGCGAGGGCCTGCGCCCGGAAGGCGCTGTCGGCGAACTGCTTGGCATAGGCAAACGCATGGTTGGTGTACTGCTGGTTCATGGCGAACTCCCCTCAATGAGGTGGGTGGTAGTGGAGCCACCTTAGCAGGGCCAATGTTGCAGTGCAATATATTTTTTGCTTCAGTCCGAATCGTTCATGAGAACGTCAGGTTTTTCAGCCACCTGACGTCCAGTCACGTCTTCATGCGCCGCATCAAAAACTGCGTGCCGAGCACTCCGCTCCGGACGTGCAGGTCTCGTGCACCACCACCCGGTCCAACCCTGGGAGGCTAGGCGCGAGCCGCTGCCAGATCCAGCGCGCGAGCATTTCGCTGGTGGGATTCTCCAGGCCCTCGATGTCGTTGAGGTAATGATGATCGAGCTGCTCGTAGATCGGTGCGAAGGCGCTTTTGACGTCCGCAAAATCCATCACCCAGCCAAGCGCGGGATCGGGCTCGCCCTGCACGTGGATCTCGATGCGGAACGAATGTCCATGCAGCCGGGCGCACTTGTGGCCGGCAGGCACGTTGGGCAAACGGTGCGCCGCCTCGAGCTGGAAGACCTTGAAGATATGCATGTCGTCTCGCCGGAATGGAAGGCCCGCGCGTGGCGCGGAAACGTCGGCGGGGCGGATGGTGGCTATGGGTGGACTCGAACCACCGACCCCAGCATTATGAGTGCTGTGCTCTAACCAGCTGAGCTACATAGCCTTGATCTGACGCAGCCGCTGGACGGTTCCGTCCGGCGGGGCGCGAAAGTGTAATGGCCGGGCGAAGGGCGTACAAGTCTCGGCTTGCTGGCCGTTTGGCCGCTGTGGTTGAATCGTCGACGGAAGCGCCGGCTCCGCGTGCAGTGCAGCGGCTGGCTCCGGCTTTCTCCAGGAGACGACATGATCGATGTTGATGGCTATCGTCCGAACGTGGGCATCGTGCTGTTGAATGGCGATGGCCGGCTGTTCTGGGCGCGTCGCGTCAACCGCGATGGATGGCAGTTTCCCCAGGGCGGCATGCGCAGCGACGAAACGCCGATCGAGGCGATGTATCGCGAGCTGGAGGAAGAGACCGGCCTCGCGCCCGAGCACGTCGAAGTGATCGGGGCCACGCGCGGCTGGCTGCGCTATCGGTTGCCGCATCGCTACGTGCGCCATCACCAGCGCCCGACGTGCATCGGGCAGAAACAGGTGTGGTTCCTGCTGCGACTGGTGGGCGGCGAAGATGCGCTGAAGCTCGATGCCTGCGAGAAGCCCGAGTTCGACCTGTGGCGATGGGTGGATTTCTGGTACCCGGCCGCTCACGTGGTCAACTTCAAGCGCCAGGTGTACGAACGCGCGCTGCGCCAGTTCGCACCGCTGGTGGAAGGACTGCTCAGCCTGCAGATCGGCGCACCGCCTCCGCCGCGCGAGCGCGGCAGCTCGGGCAAGGGCCGCGAGGCGGCCTGAATCCTCTTTCCGAACGATCCGCTGTCGGGTCGGCGCAGCGGTCATGTTCCGCATCGGCGACCGCCGCCGACCCGCGACCGGGCTGAGGCGCGCTTGGCAGAATGACGTGGCGTTCCTTGACGCTTCCGTCACGAGACGGCTATACCTTCCCTCTTTGCTCGGAGGGGCAGCATGCCGCCTCGTCCACCCCCGCGCTTCGTCGTGCAGACGCACGACCAGGCCAGTCGGCGCCGCCGCCGGTGGCTGTTGTTCATCGCGTGGCCGCTGAGCCTGATCGCCGTCGCGGCGATCGCGCTCTGGATGCGGCCGTCGCCCACGCCGCGAGTACCCAGCAGTCACCGCGCCGAGATCAGGCAGCTGCAGGCCGAGAACGAGCAGCTCAAGCAGGAGCTGGCCAAGCTGCAACGCTCGCAGCAGGTGAACGAGGTCGCCATGCGCTCGCTGCAGGGCACGCTCGCCGAGCGCGAAGAGCAGATCAGCGGCCTTCGCGCCGATCTGGGGTTCTATTCGCGCCTGGTCGGCGGCGACGGCCAGCGGCAGGGGCTGCGGGTGCAGGAAGTGCGCGTGCAGGCCGTTCCGCAGTCGGATGCCTGGGACCTCACGCTGAGCCTCACCCAGAACGTGCGGCGCGGCGACCTGACCAGTGGCAAGGCCACCGTGACGGTGGAAGGCCTGCGCGGCGACAAGGTGGAGCAGCTCGACTGGGATGCCCTGGGTGACGCGGCGCAGAAGGACGGCCTGCCGTTTGCCTTCAAGTATTTCCAGCAGCTGCACGCCACCTTCGTGCTGCCGGCCGGATTCCGCCCGACCCGACTGCGCATTCATGCCGTTCCGGAGAGCGGGGCGGCGGCCGATCGCGCGGTGGCGTGGGCCGATGCGCTCAACGGCAACATCACCCATACGCAAGGAGACACCGATGCTCAACCGTAAACGCACGGGGCGCGAGTCGCCCAGCCATGACACCAGCCTGATCGCGCGCGGCACCATCATTCGCGGCGACGTGCATTTCAATGGCGCGCTGCACCTGGACGGCTGCATCGAGGGCGCGGTGATTGCCGAGGCGGAAGAGGCGGTGCTCACCGTGAGCGAGCATGGCCAGGTGATCGGCGAGATCCGCGTGCCGCACGCCGTGGTGAACGGTCGCATCGACGGCAACGTGCTCAGCGACGCGCGGCTCGAACTGGCCGCGCAGGCGTGCATTTCCGGCGACGTGCATTACTGCCTGCTGGAGATGGCCGCGGGCGCGCAGGTCAACGGGCGCATGGTGCACGTGGGGGCGGAAGTGGCCCGCGAGCTCACCACGCCCAAGACGCTGGCCCATGCGCCGGCCGATGCCGAGGCGGAATCGGCCTCGTCTTGAACGCGCTATGCTTGCGATCGGGCCTTTGCCACCTCATATGTAGTCGTCATGGAAACCATCGTCGCCTTTCCCGATTACCGCAGCGCGCAGGCGCCGCTCGTCTTCACCGACGCGGCAGCACGCAAGGTGCATGAGCTGATCCGGGAAGAGGGCAATCCCGAACTCAAGCTGCGCGTGTACATCACCGGCGGCGGCTGCTCGGGCTTCCAGTACGGCTTCACCTTCGACGAGAGTCAGGCCGAGGATGACCTGGCGCTGGAGCGCGAGGGCGTCACGCTGCTGGTCGATCCGCTGTCGCTGCAGTACCTGGGCGGCGCCGAGATCGACTACGCCGAGAACCTCTCCGGCTCGCAGTTCGTGATCCGCAACCCGAACGCCAAGACCACCTGCGGCTGCGGCTCCTCCTTCTCCACCTGAGCCGGATCCACGCGGCGTGCAGCAGCAGAACACTTTCAGCGGCCTCAGCCTGCGCCTCGACCGCGCCGCGGAGCGTCGTGACCAGCGCGACTGGGTGGATGCCCGCGCCGGCGATTCGGGAGCGCGCTTTCTGCTGCTGGACGGAGAGGATCTGGCTTACGTACAGCGCGACACCGACGCGGTGCGCTGGCTCGACGCCAGCGAACGCGCCCACTGGTTGCCGGAAGCCGACGCCACGCTGCTGGGCACCGACGACGAACACGCTTATTTCCTGCTGCGGCTCGACACCGCCGGATCGCGTGCGCCCGATACGGCTGCGCTTGAGCAGGCGCTGAACGCGCGGCGGCTGCACCTGCGCCAGGCCGGGCTGCAGCTGGACGCACGCGAGGCGGCCCTGTTCGCCTACGCCAAGGGTCTGGCGCACTGGCAGCGCGAGACGCGCCATTGCACCGCCTGCGGCGCGCGGGTGACGCTGATCGCCTCGGGCCATCGCGCCGAGTGCACCAGCCCCGACTGCGGCAAGCTGCATTTCCCGCGCACCGACGCGGCAATCATCGTGATCGTCGAGCACGACGGCGCCTGCCTGCTCGGTCGCCAGGCCGGCTGGCCGGCCGGGCGCTATTCCACGCTGGCCGGCTTCGTGGAGCCCGGCGAATCGCTGGAAGACGCCGTGCGTCGCGAGGTGGCCGAAGAGGCCGGCGTGCGCGTGAACGAGGTGCACTACCACTCCTCGCAGCCATGGCCGCTGCCCGCCTCGTTGATGATCGGCTTCACCGCCACTGCGCATGACGGCGCCATCTGTCTGCGCGATGGCGAACTCGAAGACGCGCGCTGGTTCACGCCTGCGCAGATCGAGGCCGGCCTGGCGGACGGCAGTTTCGCCACGCCGCCCAAGCTGTCGGTGTCGTACCGGTTGCTGGCGCACTGGCTGCACGAGCGCGCCGGGCTCGCGCTGGACGAGCTGATTGCCCGCGGGCGGTGAAACCCCCGCTTAGAATGAAAGCTCTGATTGCTGGAGTTGTCGCATGGCCATCCGCCTGCTTGCTGCCCTGGTCGCCCTTGGCCTGCTCCACCTGCTGCCGCAGCTGGCCCGCTGGCACGTGGATGGTCTCCAACGCCGCTGGATCGTCCGCCTGGGTGGCTTGCAGGGAGCGGCGCGGATCGGCGTGAGCGCCGGCGTGCCGGTGGTGCTGTGCCTGCTGCTCGCTGCGCTGCTGCATCACGCGTTCCTGGGTGATCTGGCACTGCTCGCGCTGGACGTGCTGGTGCTGCTGTTCTGCTTTGGTCCACGCGCCTTCGAGGCCGATCTGGAAGCGATCCTCGCCGCCACCGATCGCCCCGGCCGCGAATCCGCCGCCCAGCAGCTGGCCGACGGCGGCGAGCGCGTGGCGTGGAGCGCCCACGCGCTGGGCGAGGCGATCGCCTATGCCGCGCTGCGCCGGCGCTTCGGCGCGCTGCTGTGGTTCTTCCTGCTCGGTCCGGCCGGCGCACTGGCCTACCGGCTGGTGCAGACGCTGGGCCGCGATGAGTCACTGCCGCTTGACGGCGCCAGCCGCGATTCGGCGCGGCACGCTGCCAACGCGCTGGATTGGGTACCGGCGCAGCTGCTGGTATTCACCCTGGCCGTGGTCGGCCACTGGGATGCGGTAATGACCTCATGGACGCGCTGGCGCCAGCAGGCCGGCAGCGGCCACTGGTACCGCGAGGAGCCGGGCTTTCTCGCCGATGCCGCCTGCGCGGACATCGACGTGGAGATCGAAGCCGGCGATGGCTACGTGGAAGAGCGCAGCGATCCGCTGCTCGAACTGGTGCGCATGCGCAGCGCCTTCCTGCGCGCGCTGGTGGCGTGGATGAGCGTCGTCGCGCTGGTCGTGCTGGGCAGCTGGCTGGCCTGAAGCCGCTTTTCCTCGGGTGCAGGGGCCCGCTGGCGGGCGCTGCTGCGTCCGCTGATCCCTATCAAGGGCAAACGCACCGCCCGCCGGCGGGCTCCTACGCGAATTCGCCGCGCAGTTCGCGCACGCGCGTCTCCAGCGCGGGCGCCCCCGCCTGCTCGGGTGCGAGCGGCGCATCCACCACCAGCTCCACCCGCGCGCGGAAGCGCCGCGGCAGGCGCGAGCGGCCCATCATCGAATCGCGCCGGCTCCACACGCTGCCCCACAAGCCGCGCAGCGCCATCGGCACCACTGGTACCGGGCGGCGCGCGAGGATCTTGTCCACGCCGGGGCGGAAGGTGGCGATGGCGCCGTCGCGGGTCAGCCCACCCTCGGGGAAGATGCACACCAGCTCGCCGTCGGCCAGCGCTGCGTCGATCGCCTCATAGGCGGCGGCCAGCACCGCGGGATCCTCCTTCTGTCCGGCGATGGGAATCGCCTTGGCCGTGCGGAACACGAACTTCAGCAGCGGGATGTTGAATATCCGGTAGTACATGACGAAGCGCGCGGGCCGGCGCAGGTTCGCCATCAGCAGCAGCGGGTCCATGAAGCTCACGTGGTTGCACACCAGCAGCGCCGGTCCGTCCTCCGGCACGTGCTGCATGCCGTCCACGCGCACGCGGTAGAGCGTGTTCACCAGCACCCAGGTGATGAACCGCATCAGGAACTCGGGCACCAGGGTGAAGATGTAGACCGCCACCAGCACGTTGAGCAGCGCCGCCAGCAGGAAGATCTGCGCCGAACCGAGCCCGGCCCAGCTCAGCGCCAGCCCGGCGATCGAGGCGGCCACGATGAACAGCGCGTTGAGGATGTTGTTGCCCGCGATCACCCGCGAGAGCCGGTCGCGCGGCGTGCGTGACTGCACGAAGGCAAACAGCGGCACCACGTAGAAGCCGGCGAACACGCCGATCAGGGTGAGATCGAGCACGATGCGCCAGCTGCCCGCGGCGGCCAGGAACGCCTGCCAGTGCAGGCCCATCTGCGCCGCCGCGCCGGGGCGCGCCAGGTACAGGTCGACGCCGAACGCGGTGAGCCCGAACGCACCCAGCGGCACCAGGCCAATCTCCACCCGCTTGCCCGACATCCGCTCGCACAGCAGCGAACCCACGCCGGTACCCAGCGAGAACAGCGTGAGCACCAGGGTCAGCACGCTGCCGTCGCCGCCCAGGTTGTGCTTGGCATACAGCGGCAGCTGCGCGGTCAGCATGGTGCCGAAAAACCAGAACCAGGAGATGCCCAGCACCGCGTTGAACACCGCACGGTCGGCGCGCGTAATGCCCAGCACGCGCACCGTCTCGGTCACCGGGTTGGCGTTGAACACCAGGTGCGGCGCGGTCGCCGGCGCAGGCGGAATGGCGCGGCTGCAGGCGTAGCCGACGGCGGCCACGGTGAGCGTGGCGACCGCCGCCGCCCACGGTCCGATACCGGCCAACAGCATCAGCGAATTACCCGCCACCATGCCGATCAGGATCGCCAGCTGGGTGCCCATCTCCACCAGGCCGTTGCCGCCGACCAGCTCGGAGGGCTGGAGCGCCTGCGGCAGGATCGCGTACTTGATCGGCCCGAATACGGTCGAGTGCACGCCCATCATGAACAGCACGCCCAGCAGCAGCGGCAGGTTGTGCGTGTGGAAGCCCCACGCGGCGAGCGCCATCGCGGCGATCTCGAACAGCTTCACGTAACGGATGATCCGCGTCTTCTCGAACTTCTCCGCCAGCTGGCCGGCGGTGGCCGAGAACAGGAAGTACGGCAGGATGAACAGCGCCGGCGCCAGGTTGGTGTACAGCGACACCTCGCGATCCGGCAGCCCCATCTGCACCGCCGCCAGCATCACCATCGCGTTGCGGAACGCGCTGTCGTTGAACGCGCCCAGCGCCTGGGTCCAGAAGAACGGCGCGAAGCGCCGGCGGCCGAGCAGGCTGAATTGGCTCATGCGAGTCCCGAGGAAAAACGTCGGCGCCTAGCCTAGCGTGAACCCATGACCACTCGCGCCTCGGCCCGCCCCATCGTATGTCAGCGAACGCCACCGCGTGAGTCCGGTACTGGTCGAGCCACGGATCGCTCGACACCGTGCGCGCGCGACCCGGACGCGATGCCGTTCAATGAAGCGATCGAAACGTTCGTGGCGGCCACTTCCAGCCCGGTGCCACGCGCACATGCGCGCGCAGGCAGCCATGCAGGACAAGCGCGGTTGATGGCCTGTCGTCCGGCGCCGGAAGGGCGCGCCTCAGCGCCGGTGCAGGGCGCGATGGGCGATGTCGCGGCGATAGAAGGCACCGTCGAATCGGATCTTCGCCGCCGCCGCGTAGGCGTTTTCGCGGGCCGCGGCGATGTCCTTGCCCAGCGCGCAGACGGTGAGCACGCGCCCGCCGGCGGTCACCGCGCGGCCCTGCGCATCGAGCTTGGTGCCGGCATGGAACACCTTGGCATCCGGTGCGAGCGGTGCGTCGAGGCCATCGATCACGTCGCCGCTCCTCACCTTGCCCGGATAACCGCCGGCCGCCATCACCACCGCCAGCGACGGACGCGGATCCCAGTGCACCTTGGTGTGATGCAGCTCGCCGTCCAGCGCTGCCTCGATCAATTCCACCAGGTCGGACTTCAGCCGCAGCATGATCGGCTGCGTCTCCGGATCGCCGAAGCGCACGTTGAACTCGATCACCTTCGGGTTGCCGGCCTTGTCGATCATCAGCCCCGCGTAGAGGAAGCCGATGAAAGGCGCGCCCTCGGCCGCCATGCCGCGCAGGGTCGGCTCGATCACTTCCTTCAGGATGCGCTGCTCGACCTCCGGCGTGACCACCGGCGCGGGCGAGTACGCGCCCATGCCGCCGGTGTTGGGACCGAGGTCGTTGTCATCGCGGCGCTTGTGGTCCTGGCTGGAGGCCATCGGCAGCGCGTGGCTGCCGTCGCTCATCACGATGTAGCTCGCTTCCTCGCCGTCGAGAAACTCCTCGATCACCACGCGCGCCGAGGCGTCGCCGAACGCGTGGCCACCGAGCATGTCGTGCAGCGCCAGCTCGGCGTCGGCCAGGGTCAGTGCCACCACCACGCCCTTGCCAGCGGCCAGGCCGTCGGCCTTGATCACGATCGGCGCGCCGTGCTCGCGCACGTAGGCAAGCGCGCGGTTCAACTCGGTGAACACGGCGTAGCGCGCGGTGGGAATGTTGTGGCGGAGCAGGAAATCCTTGGCGTAGGCCTTGGAGCCTTCCAGCTGGGCGGCGATCGCGCGCGGCCCGAAGATGCGCAGCCCCGCACCGCGGAACTTGTCCACCACACCGGCCACCAGCGGCACCTCGGGGCCGACCACGGTGAGCCCGATTTTCTCGGCCTTGGCCAGCGCCAGCAGGCCGGCGATATCGTTGGCCGCCACGTCGGCGTTGCGCACGCCGCGCTCGCGCGCAGTGCCGGCGTTGCCTGGCGCCACGATCACTTCGTCGACGCGCGGCGACTGCTTGAGCTTCCACGCCAGCGCGTGCTCGCGTCCGCCGTTGCCGATGACCAGAACCTTCATGCCGTGCTCCGAAATGACCCGTGCGCCCGCGGCGCAGGCGCGCATTGTAGCGGCACGGTCGGCGCGGTCAGCCCGCGCGATGTCAGCGCGTGGACGCGGTCTGGATCAGGCGCGTGCGGCGAGCAGGGCAAGCAGGGCCGCGCGCGGCAGCTTGCCGGTGTCGTTGCGCGGCAGCGCATCGACCAGGCGCAGCGGACGCGGCAGGAACAGCGGATCGATCGCGCCGCGCAGGGCGTCGAGAATCTGCGCCTCGGCAAGCCCCGGCGCCACCGCCAGCGCGGCGATGCGGCGCACGCCGCGGGCGTCCGGCTCGTCAAGCTGCAGCACCACGCCGTCGCGCACGCCGGGGATGGCCAGCAGGCGGCGGGTGAGGTCGCCCAGCGAAGCGCGCTTGCCGGCGATCTCCAGCATGTCGGCGTGGCGGCCGCACAGGCGGAACGCTCGACCGTCGTCGTGCAGCGTGACCAGGTCGGCCAGCGCCACCGGTGCGGCCAGCTGCGGTGCGTGCACCTGGGTGCCGTCCGGCTGCGGATGCAGGCTGACGCCCTCATAGAGCTGCCATAGCGCGCCGGTCGACGGCCGCCGGCTGGCGAACACGCAGGTTTCGGTGGAGCCGAACACTTCCAGCAGCGGCGCGCCGTAGCGCTGCTCGGCCTGCTGCGCCAGCTCGATCGGCATCGGCGCGGTGGCCGAGAGCATCGCGGCCAGCGGCGGCAGCGTCACGCCCGATTCGACCAGCGCGCGCAGATGCACCGGCGTGGTCACCAGCACGCGCGGGGCCGGCACGGCCGCCAGCGTGGCCGCCACGTCGGCGGGAAAGAACGGCCGGCTGCCGCACACCGCGACGTCGCCCAGCAGCGGCAGCACCACCGAGGTCTCCATGCCGTACATGTGCTGCGGCGGCACCGTGGCGACCACGTTGAACGGGCCGTCGACGTGCTCGCGCAGCATGCGCAGGTTGCCCGCGTTGCTGGCGTGGAAGCTGCGCCAGGTCTTCACGTGGGCGGCCGGCTGGCCGGTGGAGCCGGAGGTGTAGCCGATCGCCACCACCTGGTCGGCGTCGATCTGCGGCCACTCGGCTACCGCATCGGCGTCCGCGCGCGCGTGCAACGCCGGCAGGCAGTGGTAATGCGGCGGCGCCGGCTCCAGCGCGAGGTCGCCCAGCGCGTAGCAACCCGGGTGAGCGGCCATCACCTCGTCGATCGCGCGCGGCGCGCGCGAGGACGGCAGCAGGTTGGTCTGTCCGCGCAGAACTATGGCGCAGAACGCCACGAGGAAGGCGTAGCGGTCTTCGCACAGGTTCACCGCAGCAGGCGCGTACGGCAGGCGCTCGGCCACCTGTCGCACGTCGGCCAGAAACGCCCGCGCGCTGACCGGAGCACCATGGCGCCAGGCCACCGTGCGGCTGTCCGCCGCACCGGCCAGCAGCAGCGGAAGCCGTGGCAGCGGCTGCGCCTCGCGCGCCGGCGTGTCGAAGACTGTGGCCAAAAGCTGTGACTCCTGCATCCATACCGCGTGTGCGGCGCTCGCTGCGCAGCATGACCACGCCGGCCGAAGCCGGCGTGAATGCGATGTCGCGCGTGCCATCCCCTGCTTCGCCCCGGTAGCCGGTGAGCGACCATACGCAACGCCCCGGCACGGGGATCAGGGGCGGATGATAGCGCCGGTGGAGGCGTCGAAGATCGGGCAGGGCTGGTCGACGCCGCCCAGCGGCGCGGCCAGCAGGCCGTCCAGCGCATCGCCGAAGTAGCCGATCACCTCCTGCGGCGACCGCGCTGGCGGCTGCTCGTAAGGGTTGGCACTGGTGGAGACGATGGCGCCACCAAATGCCCGGCATAGCGCCGCGACGGTCGGATGGGCACTCACCCGTACCGCGATGCCTTCGTGCACACCGGCGATCCAGGCCGGCGCCGCGGCAGCGCGGGGAAACACCCAGGTGTGCGGACCGGGCCAGCCGGCCTTGACGGCGCGCAGCCGATCCTCGGGCAGCTGGTCGAGCGCGAGATAGCGTTCGATCTGCTCGAACTCGGCCGCGACCAGCAGCACGCCCTGATCCGCCGGACGCTGCTTGAGCGCGAACACCCGCTCGAAGGCCGCCAGATCCTGCGGATCACAACCCAGCGCGAATACCGCCTCGGTGGGATACGCCAGCACGCCGCCGGCACGCAGCAGCGCGGCCGCTCCTTCGATCTCGCCCGGGCCGTAGCGGTGCAGCAAGCCGCTCAGCCTTCGCCGGGGCGTGCGGCGGCCTTCTTTACGGCGGCCTTCCTGGTCGCGGTCTTTTTCGCGGTGCTCTTCTTGGTGGCCGCCTTCCTGGTCGCGGTCTTCTTCACCGCCGTCTTCTTCACCGTCGTCTTCTTCGCCGCTGCCTTTTTCACCGCCGGCTCTTTCCTGCCGGCGGCTTTCTTGGTGGCGGTCTTCTTGGCGAAGCGGCCCTTTTTCACGGGTGCGGCGGCGAGCAGTTCGATGCACTGCGCCTCGGTGAGATCCTTCGGCTCGATGTCCTTGGGAATGCGCGCGTTCTTCTCGCCGTCGGTGATGTAGGCGCCGTAGCGGCCGTTGAGCACCTGCACGCCGTTGCCGAAATCGGTGATGACGCGGTTGGCCAGCATCTCCAGCTTCTCGGCCACGATCTGCAGCGCGCGCGGCAGCTCGATGGTGTACGGATCATCCTCGGGCTTGAGCGAGGCATAGGTGCTGCCCTGTTTCACGAACGCGCCGAAGCGGCCTACGCCTACGCTGACCTCGTCGCCGTTCTCGGCCTGGCCCAGCTTGCGCGGCAGCTTGAACAGCTCGATCGCCTGCTCCAGCGTGATGGTGTGCATGCTCTGGCCCGGGCGCAGGCTGGCGAACTGCAGCTTTTCCTCGGTGTCCTTGTCGCCGATCTGCGCGTACGGCCCGTAGCGGCCCAGACGCACGGAGACGGGTTTGCCGCTCTTCGGATCGGTGCCAAGCTCGCGCGCGCCGGTGGCCTCGCTGCGATCGACCGACTCGGTCTTCTCGTCCACCTGCTGCTTGAACGGCTGCCAGAAGCGCTCCATCAGCGGCACCCAGGCCTCCTCGCCGCGGCTCACCGCATCGAGCTCGTCCTCGAGCTTGGCGGTGAAGTCGTAGTCGACGTAGCGGGTGAAGTGCTGCACCAGGAACTTGCCCACCGCGCGGCCCACGTCGGTCGGCCTGAAGCGCCGCGCGTCGAGCTGCACGTACTCGCGGTTGAGCAGCACCTGGATGATGCTGGCGTAGGTCGACGGACGGCCGATGCCGTGCTCTTCCAGCGTCTTGACCAGGCTGGCTTCGGAGAAGCGCGGCGGTGGCTCGGTGAAATGCTGGTCCGCCTGGATGTCGTCGAGCGGCACCTGCTCGCCGGCCACCAGTCGCGGCAGGCGGCGGCCTTCGTCGTCGTCGTCCGAGGTTTTCTGGTCGCGACCCTCCTCGTACACGGCGAGGAAGCCGGGGTCGATCACGGTGGTGCCGGTGGAGCGGAACGAGGCGTCGCCGCCGGCGACCTCCCTCAACGCGAACTCGACCGACACCGTGTTCAACGTGGCGTGGATCATCTGGCAGGCGACGGTGCGCTTCCAGATCAGCTCGTACAGCTTGCGCTGCTCCTCGTTGAGGAAACCGGCAACTTCGCGCGGAGTGCGCAGCGCAGAGGTGGGGCGGATCGCCTCGTGCGCCTCCTGCGCGTTCTTGGACTTGGTCTTGTACACCTGCACGCCGTCGGGCAGCGCCTTGGTGCCGAACTCGCGCGTGATCACCTGGCGCAGTTCCGCCATGGCGTCTTCGCCGAGCATGGTGGAATCGGTACGCATGTAGGTGATCAGGCCGACGTTGCCCTCGCTGCCCAGCGCCACGCCTTCGTACAGGCCCTGCGCGACCTTCATCGTGCGGCTGGTGGAGAAGCCCAGCTTGCGCGCGGCCTCCTGCTGCAGCGTGGAGGTGGTGAACGGGGCGGCCGGCCGGCGCTTGCGCTCCTTCGAGCCGACCTCGCTGACGGTAAGCCGGCCGCGGGCGGCTTCCTTCAGCGCGGCGCGCGCGGTCATCGCATCGTTTTCGTTGGTGAGGTCGAACTGCTCGAACTTCTTGCCGTGCAGCTTGGTGAGGCGCGCCGTGAAGTCGCCGTCGGCGTGCTTGAGCCGGGCCTCCACGGTCCAGTACTCACGCGCCACGAACGCCTCGATCTCCTCTTCGCGCTCGACGATCATGCGCAGCGCCGGGCTCTGCACGCGGCCGGCCGACAGCCCGCGCTGCACCTTGCGCCACAGCACCGGCGACAGGTTGAAGCCGACCAGGTAATCCAGCGCGCGGCGCGCCTGCTGGGCATCGACCATGTCATGCGACAGCTGCCGCGGCGCCGCGACGGCCGCCTTGATCGCCTTGGGCGTGATTTCGGAAAACACCACGCGGTGCATGCGCTTGCCTTCGGTGAGGCCGCGCTCCTTGAGGATCTCGCTGATGTGCCAGCTGATCGCTTCGCCTTCGCGATCCAAGTCGGTCGCCAGATAGATGTCGTCGGCGAGCTTGGCGGCCTTGGCGATCGCCTCGACATGCTTCTCGTTGCGCTCGATCACCTCGTATTTCATGGCGAAACCGTGCTCGGGGTCGACCGCCCCTTCCTTCGGCTTGAGATCGCGCACGTGGCCGTAGGAGGCCAGGACGTGGAAGTCCTTGCCGAGGTATTTGTTGATCGTCTTGGCCTTGGCCGGCGACTCGACGATAAGCAGGTTTTTTGCCATGTGGCGGGAAGTTCCCATAGAGGTTTACCGTCGGCAGGCGACGGACACATATATCTAGTTGAGCCACGTTGCCGCGATGGCTGTCAAGCTGAACCGCACGAAACTGAGGCCTGGCGCGGCTTCGCTCAGCCGGCCAGACGCTGGTAGCGGTTGCCGGGCAGGGTGCCGACGCAGCCCTCCAGCTCCAGCATCAGCAGCATCGAGGACAGCTCGGCGGCCGGTTGGCCGGTGCGGCCGACCAGCTCATCCAGCGGCACCGGATCGTGGCCCAGCGCGTCGAGCAGCCGTCGATACTGCGGGTCGGCATGAACGGCCGCTGCGCCGCCCCGAGCGAGGGCAACCTCCGTCGCATCAGGCGCCGCCAGCCGCTGCGCCAGCTCCGCGCCCAGCGCCCGCGCGGCCGGCGCCAGCGCTTCCACCACCTCGGCCGGTTCTTCCACCAGTCGCGCCCCGTCGCGGATCAGCCGATGGCAGCCCCGCGCGAGCGGGTTGTGGATGGAGCCGGGCAGCGCGAACACCTCCCGCCCCTGCTCGCCGGCCAGCCGCGCGGTGATCAGCGAGCCGGACTGCAGCCCCGCCTCGATCACCAGCGTGCCCAGCGAAAGGCCGGCGATGATACGGTTTCGGCGGGGAAAATGATCGGCGCGCGCCGCGGTGCCCGGCGGAAACTCGCTGACCAGCGCGCCGCCGGCGGCGATGCGCTGCGCCAGCGCGTGATGCTTGCGCGGGTAGACGCGGTCGGGCCCGGTGCCCACCACGGCGATGGTCGGCAGACCCGCATCGAGCGCTGCGGCGTGGGCGGCGCCGTCGATGCCGTCGGCCATGCCGCTGGTCACCAGCAACCCGTCCTGCCCCAAGGCACGGGCGAAGGCGCGCGCATGGCCCAGCCCGGCCGGGCTGGCCCGACGGGCGCCCACGATCGCCACCTGGGGGTGCAGCAGCAGCGATGCGTCGCCGGCCACGAACAGCGCCACCGGCGGCTGTGCAATGGTCTCCAGCGGCGGCGGGAAGTCCTCGTCGGTGCAGCGCACCAGCCGATGTCCCGGCTGCGCCAGCCAGGCCATGTCCTCGGCGAGGCGTGCTTCGTCGGGCTGGTCCAGCCAGCGGCGGGCCACCTCGCCGGCGCTGCCCGGCTGCCGATGGACCGCGGCAAGCGCGGCCTCCATGCGGCCATCGTGCTCGGCGAGGCGTTCGCGCAAGCCGCCCGGCCCCAGGCCAGGTGTGCGCAGGGCGATGAGCCAGTCACGAAGGTCGTCGGAATCCGTCATCCCGACAGTGTAGGCACGGTGCACAAACGAAAACGGCGCGGTAGCACCGCGCCGTTCTGTGGGTTTCGTCCGACCTGTGCCCTATTCGGGCATGCGCAGCGTGTCGCCGCGCCGGACTGGCCGCAGGCTGTCCATGATCAGGCCGTAGCTGACGCGGTCGAAGGTGCGGAACACCATCACGTGGCCGACGTACTCTTCCGGCAGCGTGACGTGCGGGGAGGTGCCGCGATCCCAGCTGTTGCCTGCCACGTCGTCGGCGATGGTCTCGCCTGGCTGCCACACGGCGTAGGTCTGCCCGTTCTCCACGCCATCCTGCTTGCCGATGGACAGCGCCACCACTTGGCGCTTGCCTGCCGCGGCCAGCGCGTCGGCAAACGCGATCACGCGGGCATTCTTCGCCACCGAACTGGGCGAATGCGGGTAGAAATACGCGTCGTAGGGACGGTCATCGACCGGCATCACGCGATCGCCCTTGCGCACTTCCATGGTGGAGTCCAGCAGCAGCAGGGTGGACACATCGCCGGTGCGCAGCGTTTCGGCGGTGCCGATCACCGACACCTCCACGCCCAGGTCGTCACCGCGACCGTAGTGGCCGTCGTTGCGGAAATCTTCCGACCACGGGCTGCGTACCATCGAGACGTCGGCATCCAGCATGTGGCCCACGATCTCGTTCTCGGCGTCGTTGCTGTCGTCCTGCTCGAAGCCGCGGAACACGTGCGTGGGGCGGACGATGGCCCAGCGCTGGCCCGGCTCGGAATCGAGGTTGCGCACGTAGAGATTCTGCCCGGCACTGGCGCGCAGGCGAGCCTCTTCCATGCCGACCACGTAGGGTGCGGAGCTGACGTCTTCGGACTTCATCACCCGCATGTCCTTCAGGAACATGGCCAGCTCGGACAGCGGAATCGCCGGCACCGCCTCTTCGCCGCGGTGGATCGCTGGCTCCAGCTTGAGCGTGGGTCCGTTGATAAAGGACAGGTTGAGCACGTCGCCCGGATAGATCAGATGCGGATTCTGCACCTGCGGGTTGGCCTGCCAGATTTCCGGCCACAGCCACGGCTTGGAAAGGAATTTCGCCGAGATATCCCACAGCGTGTCGCCGCGGCGAACCGTGTAGGTATCCGGATGGCTGGCGCGCAGCTGCGCACCTGCGGCATACACGGCAAACGTAACCAGCATGCCGGCCAGCAGCCCGATGGACTTCTTGATCATATGCGGGAATCCCCCTCCCCCGATGCAGTCGCGAGTGTAACCTAACCGTTAAGCCGCGCAACTGGAGCCAGTTGGCAAAACTCTCTGCCTTACGCGGGCTTGCCGACGTACAATGAGGCGCATTCTAGATCGCGTCCGGGTTGGGTTTTCGCCACTTTGCCCGCAGTTCCGGCGCCGAGGTGAACCCATGTCCGTGCTCAACATCATTGAATTTCCCGACCCCCGCCTGCGCCTGCGCGCCGAGCCCGTGCGCACGTTCGACGCCGCGCTCAAGCAGTTCGTCGCCGACATGTTCGAAACCATGTACGCGGCCAACGGCGTGGGCCTGGCCGCCACCCAGGTGGCGGTGAGCCAGCAGGTGCTGGTGGCCGACATGAGCGACGAGCGCAATCAACCGCTGGCGCTGATCAACCCGCGGATCGTGGAGAAGTCCGGTTCGCAGGTGTATCAGGAAGGCTGCCTGTCGTTCCCCGGCATCTTCGCCGACGTGACCCGCGCGCTGAAGGTGAAGGTGCAGGCGCACGACGTGGACGGCAAGGACGTGCTGCTGGACATCGAAGGCCCGCTCGCCGTGTGCATCCAGCACGAGATGGATCATCTGGAAGGCAAGGTGTTCGTCGACTATCTGTCGGCGCTCAAGCGCACCATGTTGCTCAAGCGGATGGAGAAACAGCGCAAGCAGGCGGCCAGCGCTTGAGCGGGGCGTCCGCGCTGCGCATCGTCTTCGCCGGCACGCCTGAATTCTCCGTTCCCTGCCTCGCCGCCTGCCGCGCCAGCGGCGCCGAGGTGGTGGCGGTCTACACCCAGCCCGACCGCCCCGCCGGCCGCGGCCGCAAGCTCACCCCCAGCCCGGTCAAGCAGGCCGCACTCGACGCCGGAATCGCGGTCGAGCAGCCCGAGTCGCTGAAGGATCCCGCCGCCCGCGAGCAGCTGGCGGCGTATGCGCCCGACCTGATGGTGGTGGTGGCCTACGGCCTGATCCTGCCGCGCAAGGTGCTGGCGATTCCGCGGCTGGGCTGCTGGAACGTGCACGCCAGCCTGCTGCCGCGCTGGCGCGGCGCGGCGCCGATCCAGCGCGCGATTCTCGCCGGCGACAGCGAGAGCGGCGTCGACCTGATGCAGATGGAGGCCGGCCTGGATACCGGTCCGGTGCTGCTGGAACGGCGCACGCCGATCCAGCCTGACGACACCGGCGGCAGCCTGCACAACCGCCTGTCGCAGCTCGGCGCCGAGGTGCTGGCCGAAGGCCTCAAGCGCGTGCTGGCCGGCGAATCGCTCACGCCTGAGCCGCAAGCGGAAGCGGGCGTGACCTACGCGCACAAGCTCGACAAGGCCGCGGCGCGGCTGGATTTCAGCCGCTCGGCGCGTGAACTGGAACGCCAGGTGCGCGCGTTCGATCCGTGGCCGGTGGCCGAAGCGGCGATTGCCGGCGAGACGCTGCGGGTGTGGTCGGCGCGCGCGTTCGAAATCGCCCACCACGCCGCGCCGGGCAGCGTGCTGGCCGCCGGACGCGACGGCATCGACGTCGCCTGCGCCGAGGGCGCGCTGCGCATCACCGCGCTGCAGCGTGCCGGCGGCAAGCGGATCGCTGCGGTGGACTACCTCAACGCCCGCCCCGACCTGCGCACGGCGCGATGAAACCCGATACCCGCGCGCTCGCCGCCAAGGGCCTGGCCGAAGTCGCCCTGCGCGGCGCCTCGCTGCGCGAGGTGATGGAACGCAGCGCACCGAAGCTTTCCGATCCGCGCGACCGCGCCCTGCTGATGGCGCTGCTGAGCGAGGGCGCGCGCTGGTGGCTGCGCTTCGACGCGGCGATCGACGCGATGCTGGCCAAGCCGATCCGCCACAAGGATCCGGCCATCCACGCCCTGCTGGTGCTGGGCCTGGTGCAGCTGGAGATCCTGCAGCTCAGCGACTACGCGGCGGTCGCCGCCACGGTGGAGGCCACGCGCACGCTCAAGCGCCCGGCGCTGGCCGGGATGGTCAACGCCGTGCTGCGCCGCTGGCAGCGGGAGCGCGAGTCACACATTGCCCGTCTCGATGCGCAACCGACCACGCGCCATGCGCATCCCGCCTGGCTGGCCACGGCGCTGCAGCGCGACTGGCCGGCGCAGGCCGACGCGGTGATGGCCGCCGATAACGGCGAGCCGCCGCTGATGCTGCGGGTGAACCGCATGCGCAGCGAGCGCGGCGCCTTCATCGCCCGGCTGCAGGCCAGCGGCCACGAGGCGCACGCGCATCCGTGGCTGGCCGATGCCGTAGTGCTGCCACATAGCACCGATATCACACGTCTGCCCGGGTTCGAGGACGGCGCCTTCGCGGTGCAGGACGGCGCGGCGCAGGTCGCTGCCGACCTGGCCAACCTGCGCGACGGCCTGCGCGTGCTTGATGCCTGCGCCGCGCCGGGCGGCAAGGCGTGCCACCTGCTGGAGCGCGCGCGCATCGATCTCACCGCGCTGGAATTCGACGCCAAGCGCGCCGAGCGCATCCGCGACAACCTGATGCGCCTGCGGCTGGATGCCAGGGTGGTGATCGGCGATGCGGGCGCGCCGCCCGCGGCGTGGAAGAAAACGCCTTTCGATCGCATCCTGGTCGACGCGCCGTGCTCGGCCACCGGCGTGCTGCGCCGTCGCCCCGATGTGCGCCTGCACCGGCGCGAGAGCGACATCGCCGCGATGGGCGTGCAGCAGCGACGCATCCTCTCGGCGCTGTGGCCGCTGCTGGCGCCGGGCGGGCGGCTGGTCTACATCACCTGCTCGGTGCTGCGCGCGGAGAACGAGGCGGTGGTGTCCGAGCTGCTCGCCGCGCAGGACGACGCCATGGTGGTGCCCTTCACGCTGCCGGCGGGGCAGGCCGCCGCGGTCGGCTGGCAGATCCTGCCGGGCAACGGCGACCTCGACGGCATGTATTACGCGGTGCTGCAGAAAAAGGCCTGACACAAGAAGCCACGCCTGACCGTGTACCGCAGGCCGCTATGCTTGCACTGATTTCCCACCCCGCCAGATGGAACGCCGCGTCGTGAAACCGCTCCCCGCCCTGTCCCGCGCCCGCCCGCTGTGGCTGTCCAGCGCACGCGCCGAGCTCATCTGCTGCGGCCTGTTTGCGCTGTTCGTGCTGGGCGTGGGCATCGGCCTGCGCGATCCGTGGCCGTCGGACGAGCCGCGCTTCGCGCTGGTGGCGCGCTGGATGGTGGAACACGGGCAGTGGTTGTTCCCGCACCGCGGCCACGAGCTGTATCCGGACAAGCCGCCGGTGTTCATGTGGACCCAGGCGCTGGCGTACTTCCTCACGCGCAGCTGGCGCATCGCCTTCCTGCTGCCGTCCCTGCTCTCGGCGCTGGGCGCGCTGGCGTTGACCTACGACCTCGCGCGCCGACTGTGGAGCCACCGCAGCGGACTGCTCGCCGCACTGTCGCTGCTGGTGACGATCCACTTCACCTACCAGATGCGCAATGCGCAGATCGACCCGCTGCTGCTGGGCTGGATCACGCTGGCCAACTACGGCCTGCTGCGTCACCTGCTGCTGGGGCCGTCCTGGCGCTGGTTCTGGATCGGCTGCTTCTTTGCCGGCGTCGGGGTGGTGACCAAGGGCGTAGGCGTGCTGGCGCTGCTGATGCTCATTCCCTTTGCATTCGCGCGTCGGCGCGGTTGGCGGCACGTGGCCCGGTTCGACGGCAGCGCCGGGCGCTGGGCGCTGGGCGCGCTGGCCTTCCTGCTGCCGGTGCTGGCGTGGCTGGTGCCGATGGTGCTGATCGCGCGGGCGGACGGCGACCCGCAGCATGCCGCCTACGTGCAGAACATCCTGTTCGGGCAGACCGTGCACCGCTACGCCACGCCGCCGGGGCACCTGCATTCGCCGGCCTATTTCCTGGGCATCATCGCAGTGGACTGGCTGCCGCTGTCGCTGCTGCTGCCGTGGGCGATCCCCGCCTGGTGGCGGCGACTGCGGCGCAGGCACGACGCGCGCCTGCTGCTGCCGCTGGGCTGGGTGCTGCTGGTGCTGGTGTTCTTCTCGCTGAGCCCGGGCAAGCGCGATGTGTACATCCTGCCGGCCCTGCCGATGACCGCACTCGCACTGGCGCCGATGCTGCCGGCGCTGCTGCGCCGCCGCGGCGTGCGCCGCGCGGTGATGGCGCTTACGCTGGGGCTGTCGGGCCTGCTCGGGCTGGGTGCCGCGCTGGCGCTGGCCCGCCACCCGGCGTGGGCGACGAAGCTGGAAGGCAGCCTGGATCCGGGCATCTGGTGGCTGTTCCTGGCCATAGGTGCGGCGGGGCTGGCGATCGTGGCGGCGACCCGGGTGCGCCGCGCGCCGCAGGGCTGGGCCGCGTTCGCCGTG